>JBKPJW010000369.1:0-7444 GCA_046730875.1 Actinomycetota bacterium
ATCGGCGCCGCGCTGGGCCTCAAGGTCCAGGTCCAGACTGCCGAATTCACCGGCATCCTTCCGGCCCTCGGCCCGAAGTACGACCTCGGCATCTCCTCGTTCACCATCAACCCGGAGCGGCTGGCTGCAGTGAACATGGTCAGCTACTTCCAGGCCGGTACCGGCTGGGCGGTGCAGAAGGGCAACCCGAAGAAGATCTCCCTGGATGATCTCTGCGGCAAGTCCGTCGGCGTGCAGACCGGCACCGTCCAGGAGGACCCCGACCTCGCGGACCGCAACAAGAAGTGCGTCGCCGAGGGCAAGCAGCCCATCAACATCGTGACGCTCAAGGCACAGACGGACCTCACCACCCGCCTGGTCAACGGCAGCATCGACGCGATGGCGGCCGACTCCCCCATCATCGGTTACGCGCTGACCCAGACCGGCGGCCAGCTCGAAAAGCTCGGCGATGTCTACGACGCTGCGCCGCAGGGCGTCGCCGTCGCCAAGTCCGATACCGCCCTGGCTGACGTCGTCCAGAAGACCCTCACCAAGCTGATGGAAGACGGCTCCTACGAGAAGATCCTGGAAGGCTGGGGCGTCACTGACGGAGCCATCACCAAGTCCGAGGTCAACCCGGCGGTTACGTCTTGAGCGTTCCCACCACCGGTCACACAGGTGCACAGATGGACAGCCAGCAGGACAGTCACGCAGCACCGGTACTGAATGATGCAGTACCGGTGCGGCACCCCGGCCGCTGGATCAGCGCCATCCTTATCATCGGTGTCCTCGCCGGCTTCCTGCAGAGCCTGTTCACCAACCCCAACTTCCGTTGGGACGTCGTCGGCACCTACATCCTGGACGTCAAGGTAATTCAAGGCGTCGGGTGGACCCTGCTCCTGACGTTTGCCTCCATGGTCCTGGCCATCGTTCTGGCCATCCTGCTGGCCTTCATGCGGCAGTCCGATAACCCGGTGTTCCGCTGGTCGAGCATGACCTGGGTCTGGTTCTTCCGCGGCACTCCGGTTTACACCCAGCTGCTTTTCTGGGGACTCGCGACTGTGCTCTATCCGACGATCACGCTGGGCATCCCCTTTGGTCCGGAACTGGTCACCTGGGTGACCTCGGACCCGACCCGCGGCCTGATCCCGGCCATCCTCGGCCTGGGCCTCAACGAATCCGCCTACCTCGCGGAGATCTTCCGGGCCGGCCTGAAATCCGTAGACAAGGGGCAGGAGGAGGCTGCTGAGGCGCTCGGCATGACCAAGGGCAAGATCATGCGGCGGATCATCCTGCCGCAGGCCATGCGCGTGATCGTCCCGCCGACCGGCAACGAAACCATCGGCATGCTAAAGACCACGTCGCTGGTGCTGGCGGTGCCGTTCACGCTGGACCTGACCTTTGCCACCAATGCCCTGGCCAACCGCATCTACCTTCCGATTCCGCTGCTGATTGTCGCCGCTTTCTGGTACCTGGTGGTCACCAGCCTGCTGATGGTGGGCCAGCACTTCATCGAGGCGTATTACGGCAAGGGCGTGGACAACAGGGTTCCGGCGCCGGTCAATCCCGCGGCCGCAAAGGCCGCCGCGGCCGTCGCTCCCAGCGCTGACGCCGAGCCGGCCCTCAAGATTGACTTCCCCGAGGAGGAGGCGAAATGACGATTACCACTGAGAAACCGCTGGTACAGATCGAGGGCCTTCACAAGTATTTCGGCCATCACCACGTGCTGCGCGGCATCGACCTGACCGTCAACCAGGGCGAGGTGTCGGTGGTGATCGGCCCGTCCGGTTCGGGCAAGTCCACCATGCTCCGCTGCGTGAACCTGCTGGAGACCATCAGCGCCGGACGCATTTCCGTCGGCGGCGAACTGATCGGCTACCGCGAGGTCAAGGGCAGGCTCCACGACCTGAAAACCAAGGAAATCGCCGCCCAGCGCCGCGAGATCGGTATGGTGTTCCAGCGCTTCAACCTGTTCCCGCACAAGACCGCGCTCTACAACATCATGGAAGCCCCGGTCCAGGTCAAGGGCCAGTCGAAGGCAGCGGCACGGAAACGGGCCCTGGAACTGCTGGATCGCGTGGGGCTCGCAGACCGCGCCGATCACTACCCGTCCCAGCTCTCCGGCGGCCAGCAGCAGCGCGTTGCGATTGCCCGGGCCCTGGCCATGGACCCCGAGCTCATGCTGTTCGATGAGCCCACCTCGGCGCTCGACCCGGAGCTCGTGGGCGACGTTCTGAACGTCATGAAGGACCTCGCCAAGTCCGGCATGACCATGATCGTGGTGACCCACGAAATCGGCTTCGCCCGCGAAGTCGGCGACCGCCTAACCTTCATGGACGGCGGCATCGTTGTGGAGTCCGGCGACCCGCGGGAGGTCCTGGCCAACCCGCAGCACCCCCGCACCAAGGAGTTCCTGAGCCGGGTGCTGTAACCCGGGATTCCGCACCGCCCCTCCCCGCAGACACGCAAATTACCTAATGACCAGACGGTGGTCCGGGGACGCCCATATTTGGATGTCCCCGGACCATTTCCGCGTCCCGGCACTATCTCGCTGTCCCCGACGAAGGCCGAGGACGGCGCGGCACGCCTGCCTGCGACAGCAGTTCGTCCAGAGCCCCGGGTTTCCAGAGGACAGGCCACGTCCAGCGGACTACGTTCCTGCCCGTCGCCCGGATCCGGTCCTCGCGCACTTTTTCATCGACCACTACTTGCCCGGGCGTTCTCCCTTTGAGAAATTCGTCCCGCTGATACTTGGCAACACCATCGAACTCACCCACGGTCCGGCTGCCTTCCCAATAGAAGTCCGAATAGGCCACACGTCCGGTTGAATTGCGGACCTCGTACTGCAGCACGGGCTGGGCAAAGCCGGACACGTGGATCAATCCGCGGCTGTAGGACTCCCCAGGTGAGCCAGAGTCCGGATCCGCAAACGCCACAACGGCACGCACCCTCGTCTCCACAGACAACGGATAGCGTCCCGGCAGCGCGTCCAGGAGTTCGGCTTTAGTGACGGCGGCAAGGCTGCGAACAGGATCGGGTCTGAGCACATGGTCCAGCGGAACGACGGCCTCGGCGAAAGGGACAAAGGCCGCGAGGTCCAGCACTGTGGCGATCCGGGAGGTGACCAGGAGTCCCTCGACTTCCCGGGCTTCCACCATGTCAGGCTCCACCCGGTGTCTCCGGACTCCGGCGCGGGACCTGCCTCCGCCCCGGAACGTGGTCAGCGCGTGGACCGGTTGGCCCTTCAGAATGGTGGGTATCCCCCAGATCGAGGCCCCGGAATGGTGTGAAAAGATTGTGGGCGACTGGAGAGACTCGGCAGCGGCTTCCACTTGCAGCCTGTACTGCTGCCAGAAGTTGAGGTTCATCCATCGGGCCCGGTCCACGTAGATGCCGTGTCGGAGCCTGTGGAGGTGTCCGGACTTGGCAGCGGCGGAAAGTGGCCGGGAACTGGCGCCGATTATGGCCAGGTCCTTGGCCAACACCAGTCTGGGAAGTTCCATCATGGGCCGAGTGTCTCAGGAGCGGAGGCAGCGCGCACCGTTGGCCAGGGCATATGTGGACAACGGCACCCGGACCCATGCCACGCCTCAGGGGGCGGGACACGCTTCTGGCCGCCGGACGCGCACATCCGGGCGTCCCCGTACCGGATGCGCGTCCGCGGACTAGGTGCGCGTCCCGGCACCTAGGTCTGCGGGACGCCTTCCACTGCGGTGGCCACGGCGGCACGGATGGCGCGGTGCAGCTCGCCGAGCCTGTGCCGGTCCGTGCGCACTTCGATGATGCTGCGGCCCTCCAGGGGACCGGAAAGCGCGTCGGCCAGTTCCGCCGTCGTACCCACCGAGCGGTGCGCGACGCCGTATGCCGCGGCCAGCGCCCCGATGTCCACCTGCTGCGGGGTGGCGAAAAGGCGTTCGACGGCGTCGCCGTAGCGTCCCGCCGCGGCCACCGCGCCGTGTTCCAGGAGCCCGAAGATGGCACCGCCGGCATCATTGAGCACCACGATCCGCAGCTGCGGTTCGGCTTCGCCCGCGCCGAGCAGGAGTCCGCCGGCGTCGTGCAGGAACGTCACGTCGCCCAGGAGCACGGTGGTTTCCTGGCGGCCGCCGAGCGCGATGCCGACGGCGGTGGAGGTGGTGCCGTCGATCCCGGCCAGGCCGCGGTTGGCGAACATGGTGGCCTGCGGTGCTGCGGGCGGTGCGCCGGCGAGGTCCACGTCGCGGATCCCGTTCGAGGAGCCCAGCACCAGCTGCCCGCGGGCGTGCTTCCAGACCTCAGCGCCGACGGACGGGCCGGTCGCCGCCGGAGACGAAGCGAGGATCAGGTCCACGGCGTGCTGCGCGGCGGCTCCGGCCAGCAGCCACGCATCGAGCCACTCGGCGGCGCCGCGGCCGGCGAACTCCGCCAGGTCCTCCAGGGATTCCAGCGGCAGTTCGGTGCGTCGGCCGGGCTCGTACCAGGCCACGGGAACGGGCTGATACAGGGCGGAGGGGACATCGGCCCGGGCCAGCAGCTCGCTGACCGGGCGGGAAAGGGTCGGCCGGCCGAAGAGGACCACCCGTTCGATCGGCTGGGCCGAGTCCGCGTCGAAGTGGTCAATCAGCAGCCGGTACGGCCCCACGGCATTGGGGCCGAAGCGGGCGTTGGAGGAGGGTTCGGCGAGCAGCGGCAGTCCGTGCGCGCGGGCGAACGCCTCGGCCACCGGGCCGGCGTCGTGCCCGGCGAGCACCACGGTCCGGCGCTCCGGCAGTGACGCTGGCGCTGCCGGGAAGTTCAGGGCCTGGGGGTCCCTGGCGGCCCGGTAGATGCCGCGTCCGGCGGCGGGCAGCCCGTCGTCCATGGCCGGGATCAGCGGGTCGCGGAAGGCACGGTTGAGCTGGACGGGCCCGGGAGGCGTGTCCTGGAAGGCTCCGGTGGCGGCGCTGAGGGCTGTCTCCACGGCGCGCCGCGGGTCGCTTCCCGCGGGCACGTCGACGGCGAAGCGGACGTGGTCCCCGAACAGGTCCAGCTGCTCCGTGGTCTGGTTGGCACCGGTCCCCCGGAGCTCCTCGGGCCGGTCGGCGGAGATGACCACCAGCGGCACCGCGGCGTGATTTGCCTCCATGACGGCCGGCAGGAGGTTGCCGACGGCGGTACCGGACGTGGTGAGGACGGCGGCGGGGGCTTCGGTGGACAGGGCCAGGCCGAGGGCCGTGAAACCGGCCGACCGCTCGTCGATCCGGACCAGCAGCTCCACCCGTCCGGCGGCCTCGGCCTCGGCCAGGGCGTAGGCCATGGGCGCCGAGCGCGAGCCCGGGGACACCACCACCTGGCGCACACCGGCGTCGAGCAAAGTGTCGACGGCGATGCGCGCCGCCTCCACCGCGGCCAGCCCGTCTGGGGTGGACGCGGCGGAATCGGCCGGACTCACATGTTCTCCGGCGTCTCGATGCCCAGCAGCTCCAGGCCGCCGGACAGCCGCCGCAGCACCAGCGTGCACAGGGCCAGCCGGGAGTCCCGGACGGATTCCTCGGCCTTGAGCACCGGGCACTGGTCATAGAAGGCCGTGAACAGCTGCGCGAGCTCGAAGAGGTAGCCGCAGAGCCGGTGCGGCTCGAGTGCCTCCCGGACCTTGAGCAGCGTCGCGTCGAACTCCAGCAGGTGCAGCGCCAGGGCGCGTTCGGCAGGTTCGACGACGGCGATCGCCGTCGCGGGCCCGCTCTCCCCCGCCGCCGGGGTGCCGCCGTCGGGAGCTGCCGGGGTGCCGCCGTCGGGGGTGCCGCCGCCGGTGACCTGCTCGAGCACCCCGGCCTTGCGCAGGATGGAGCGGATCCTTGCGGCAGCATACTGCACGTAGGGTCCGGTGTTGCCGCTGAGGGCGAGCATGCGGTCGAAGTCGAAGACGTACTCCGTGTCGTGGCCGGTGGAGAGGTCGGCGTACTTGACGGCGCCGATGCCCACCTGGCGGGCGGTGACGGCGCGCTCCTCTTCGCTGAGCTCGGGTCGGCTCGCGTCGATGACGGCGCGGGCCCGGTCCACGGCTTCTTCGAGCAGGGCCATGAGTTTGACCGGGGCGCCGGAGCGGGATTTCAGGATCTTCCCGTCCTCCCCCAGCACGTTGCCGATCTGCACGTGCACGGCCTCCACCGTGTCCGGCAGCCAGCCGGCCTCGCGGGCGGTGGCCATTACCATGCGTAGGTGCATGTTCTGCGGGGCGCCCACGACGTAGAGGACTCGGTTGGCGGCCAAGTCGCGGACCCGGTAGCGGATGGTGGCGAGGTCGGTGGTGCCGTAGCCGTAGCCGCCGTCGGACTTGCGGATGATCAGCGGCAGCGGCTGCCCGTCGCGGCCGGAGAACCCTGCGGGGAAGGTGCAGAGGGCGCCGTCGCTGACCCGGGCGAGGCCGCGCTCCTCGAGTTCCTGGCACAGCTGTGCCAAATGCGCGTCGTAGGAGCTTTCGCCGGCGATGTGGTCATCGGTGAGGCTGATGCCCAGCATGGAGTAGATGGCGTTGAAGTAGCGCTTGGACTGGGCGACGAGCCGCTGCCAGACCGCGAACGTCTCGGGGTCGCCGCTCTGCAGGGCCACGACGCGGAGCCGGGCCCGGGTGGCGAAGCCCTCCGCGTCGGTGGCGGAGTCATCGAACTTGGCGCGGGCGGCCTGGTAGAACGCGCTGGGGTCGTCCACCAGCAGCGCCGCCTCCGGGGAGTCCTCGCCGATCTCCAGCCAGTGCTCGATCAGCATGCCGAACGGAGTGCCCCAGTCGCCGATGTGGTTCTGCCGGATCACGGTGTCACCGAGGGCCTCGAACACCTTGACCAGGCTGTCCCCCACCACGGTGGTGCGCAGGTGGCCAACGTGCATTTCCTTGGCGACGTTCGGGGAGGAATAGTCGACGACGACGCGCTGCGGCGATGCGACCGGCGTGACCGCCGTGGACGGAGACGCGGCCTGGACCGACTCCGAATTGAGCAGTTCCTCGATCCACGTTCCGTCGTAGCTCAGGTTGATGAAGCCGGGCCCGGAGATTTCCACGCCGGTGCAGATACCGTCCAGGTCTAAGGCGTCCACGATCCTGGCGGCGGCGTCCCGCGGCGGCAGGCCGGCCTTCTTGGCCAGGGCCATGGCGGCGTTGACCTGGATGTCGGCGAACTGCGAGGGCCTGACCACCGGATCCGTCTGCCGGAATTCTTCGCCAAACGCGGTGGCAATTGCAGCCTGGACTCTGGGGACAACCAATTCGGCCGGATTATTCACTGTTCCAAATTATCAGTTCGCACCCCTCCCCAGACGCTCCCGCACCTCCGGCCCCCAAACCCCAAACGCCCCCGCACCTCTCGCGGTGGAAACGCGAAAAGTGAGGGAGCGTCCGCCCGAAACCTGCCGGACGTGCGGGAGCGTCCGACCGAAACCCGCGAAACGTGCGGTAGCGTCCACCCCAAGGCCGCCGGACGTGCGGGAGCGTCCGCCCGAAACCCGCCGGACG
>JBKPJW010000370.1:0-1599 GCA_046730875.1 Actinomycetota bacterium
GTCGCCGTCCACGAGAAGGGCATCTGGGTGCTCTCCGCCCCCGACGGCGGTGCGGCGCACCTGGTGCCGCTCGGCGTCGTCCCCGTCCCCATCCCGTAGCCGGGTTCTCCACCCGTCAGACGGCCCCCGAATACTAGCGGCGAAGGTGGCCGAGTGGGATGATTTGCTCATCCTTCGAATAGGGGGGGCCATCATGGCCGGCCTTGGTGCTCTTCGACCTGGCCGCCGCTCCCGGGCATCCACGCCCCGGCTCCTGGCGGTTTTACTTGTGCTCGCACTCGGCGTGCTGTTCGCTGCACCCGCCCGGGCAGTCGACTACGGACATGACGTTTCGTGGCCACAGTGTCCGGGCGGTCTTCCGATGCCGCCGGACGACACGGAGTTCGTGGTCGTGGGGCTGACGAGGGGACTCGCGTTCACCGAAAACCCTTGCCTGGGCTGGCAGTTCCAGTGGGTGCTCGACCGCGGCGTCCGGGCTCAGGCCTACACCATGGCTACGTTCCCCACCACCGCGCAATACGACACCTATGGCGACGACGGCCCCTGGCCCGCAGGCACCAGGCCGGACCGGCTGCGCAACGTCGGGTACGCCGAGGGTCGCGCGTCTCTCGCGTCTCTCGATGAGGTGGGATGGCGGCCGGAGAGAATCTGGGTCGACGTCGAGCCCCGCCCGCAACAGCCCTGGCCCAGCTCGACAGCAGCCCAGCGGCAGGAGAACCGGTACGTCATCTCCGGGCTCCTGGCCGCCCTGGCGGACGCCGGGTACCCGCACGGGATCTACTCCTATTTGAGTGCTTGGGAGGCCATCACCGGATCGTGGCAGCTTCCCGACGTGCCCGTCTGGTCACCGGCAGGGCGTCTCGACTTCGCCAGTGAAGCATCCGACCTCTGTGTGAATGGCAGCTTCTCCGGTGGCACTGTCCACATCGCGCAATGGACCGACGGCACCTACGACCACGACATGACCTGCGTCGGGGTCTACCAGGCCCACGTCGCGACGATCGGCTGGCAGTCGAGCGTCTCAGACGGCGCCACCGCAGGAACGACCGGCCGGTCACTGTCGATGGAGGCGTTGCGCCTGTCGGTGGCAGGAGACCGCCTGTCGGGCGACATTCTGTGGAGGGGGCATGTGCAGAACATCGGCTGGCAGCCATGGACGACGTCGGCGTCCCCGATCGGAACGACGGGGCGCGGTCTGCGCCTGGAGGCGTTCGAGCTGCGGTTGACGGGGAATCTGGCCTCGCAGTACAGCATCAGGTATCGGGCCCACGTGCAGAACGTCGGCTGGCAGCCGTACGGGATCGACGGAGCCACGGCCGGCACCGTCGGGCAAGGTCTGCGGGTGGAGGCCGTTACGATCGAGTTGGTTCCGAAGGTCGCACCAGCATTCACTGCCGTGTACGCCGCCCACGTTGAGAACCTCGGCTGGATGGCGAACGTTTCGGATGGGACCGTCGCCGGGACCACGGGTCGGGCCCTTCGGGCCGAGGCGTTGCGCCTCAACGTGTCCAGCACCGCTTATACCGGGGACATCCAGTGGCGGGGGCATGTGCAGAACATCGGCTGGCAGCCGTGGACATCCTCGGCCAATCCCATCGG
>JBKPJW010000371.1:0-2141 GCA_046730875.1 Actinomycetota bacterium
GCTGGGACCTCCACCCCGCCCAGCTGCCCAGCCGCTTCGCCGCGACCTACGCCTTCTACCGGCAGGGACTCCCCGCCGCCGCGGCCCGGCTCCGCAACTACGTGGAGCAGACCGCCGGCGGCGTCCTGGACGAACCCGCCACCGCCCGCGCCCTGGCAGCCTTCGTGCTGCGCGGGCTCCAGTGCGGCGCCGTCGGAGCCGAAGAGGTCCTGGCGCTGGCCGGCGTCGGCGTCCCGCACCTGACTGCACTGGCCCACCCGCGGCTCGCCGCCACTTCCAACTCCTAAGTAAGGATCTTCCTGATGGGAAAGTACTATTCTCCTGAGGGCGGCCTGCCGCCCCAGACTCACCTCACTACAGAGCGCGCCATCGTTAAGGAGGCGTACACCGTCATCCCCAAGGGCGTCATGACGGATATCGTCACCTCCAACCTGCCGGGCTTCAACAACACCCGCTCCTGGATCATCGCCCGCCCCATCTCCGGATTTGCCACCACCTTCTCCCAGCTCATTGTTGAGATCGGCCCGGGCGGCGGCGCCCCCAAGGCCGAGTTCGAGGCCGGGGTGGAAGGCGTCATTTTCGTTACCCGGGGCAAAGTCAGCCTCTCCCTCGACGGAGAACTGCACCAGCTCGAGGAAGGCGGCTACGCCTACCTGGCAGCCGGCTCGGAGTGGGGCCTGGAGAACGTTTCCGATGACGTGGTTTCCTTCCACTGGATCCGCAAAGCCTACGAACGCCTCGAAGGCTACGAGGCCAAATCCTTCGTAACCAACGAAAAGGACGTGGAACCGACGTCCATGCCGGACACCAACGACGTCTGGAAAACCACCCGCTTCACGGACTCCAACGATCTCGCCCACGACATGCAGGTGAACATCGTGACGTTCCAGCCCGGCGGCGTGATCCCGTTCCCGGAGACCCACGTGATGGAGCACGGCCTGTACGTCCTGGAGGGCAAGGCCATGTACCTGCTCAACAACGACTGGGTGGAAGTGGAAGCCGGGGACTTCATGTGGCTCCGGGCCTTTTGCCCGCAAGCCTGCTACGCCGGCGGCCCGGGCGAGTTCCGCTACCTGCTCTACAAAGACATGAACCGGCAAGTACGCCTGACCTGAGCACGACCAACAGAAGCGGGCGGCCCTGACAAGGGTCGTCCGTTTTTGTATGTTGTGATGCGGGATGGCCCCTCCCTCCCCGCCGCCGCCCTTGACTCCAGCCCCGCCATTCCCTAAACTTTTCATAAAGCAGAATCTAAATTCCACAAAGCGGAAACGATGTGACCCGAAGCCATCGGAATGTGGACACAAGCCCTCCCCGGAAGGACCTACGATGACGTACACAGTGAACTGCTCCATCCTCCTCACGGAGCTGCCCCTGCTCGAGCGCCCCGCAGCCGCGAAGGCCGCAGGCTTCGACGCGGTCGAGTTCTGGTGGCCCTTCGAAACCTCCGTCCCCACCGACGCCCAGGTCGCCGACTTCGAGAACGCCATCCAGGACGCCGGAGTCCAGCTCACCGGCCTGAACTTCAACGCCGGTAACATGCCCGGGGGCGACCGCGGCCTGGTCTCCTGGAAGGGACGCTGCTCCGAGTTCAAAGACAACATCGACGTCGCCGCCGGCATCGGTGAGCGCCTGGGCTGCCGGGCTTTCAACGCCCTCTACGGCAACCGGCAGGACGAATTCACCCCTGAAGAGCAGGACGAGCTGGCGGTCAAGAACCTGGCAGCAGCAGCCGAAGGTGTCGCCCGGATCGGCGGCACCGTCCTCCTCGAACCGGTCAGTGGCGCCGCCAGGTACCCGCTGCTCAAGGCAGCGGATGCCCTCAAAGTGATTGCCCGTGTCAAGGAAGAGTCGGGCGCAGAGAACGTCAAGCTCCTCGCCGACTTCTACCACCTCGCGGTCAACGGCGATGACGTCGGATCCGTCATCGAAAACCACGCCAAGGACTTCGGCCACATCCAGATCGCCGACAACCCCGGCCGCGGCGCCCCCGGCACCGGCGAGCTTCCCCTCGGCGAATGGATCGCCCGCAGCCGCGAACTCGGCTACGACGGCTACATTGGCCTCGAGTACAAGGAACCGGAGGAGACCGCGTTCAGCTGGGCCATCCGCCAGCCCGTCGGCCGCTAGTCCCCTTAGCC
>JBKPJW010000372.1:0-2921 GCA_046730875.1 Actinomycetota bacterium
GAGTTGTCTAGTCGGTCCGCCGACTCTAGGCGCCCGGCCCGGCTTTCGCAACGGATTGGCGCCCGTGCCGGTCCGGCAATTTATAGTGGATCCCACGGAGCGCTCCGCCAGGCTCCGGCGTGATGCCAGTCCCGACGCACCCGCGGGGTAGCGTCGAAGCCAAGGCTTAGGAGGCCCCATGCTCGTGCTCGTCATCAACTCCGGCTCGTCCTCGCTCAAGTACCAGGTGCGCGACGTCGAGGCCGGCAGCGTGCTCACCGAAGGCCTGGTCGAGAAGATCGGCATGGGTGCCGGCGGTGAGGGCGACGGGCAGATCGAAGGCCCCCGCGACCACGCCGAGGCCCTCGAACAGGTGGACGCGGCCATCCACGCAGCCTTGGGGGACCGCGCGCTCGATGCCGTGGGCCACCGGGTGGTCCACGGCGGGGAGCGCTTCGCCGAGCCGGTCCTGGTCAACAACGAGATCACACGGGCCATTGAACGGCTGAACCCGCTCGCGCCGCTGCACAACCCCGCCAACGTCCTTGGCATCCGCGCGATCTCGAAGAAGTGGCCCGAGCTGCCGCAGGTGGCCGTGTTCGACACGGCCTTCCACCGCACCCTGCCCGAGCACGCCTGGCGTTATGCAGTGCCGGACGAGCTCTACACGAACCACGGCATCCGCCGCTACGGGTTCCACGGCACCTCGCACGAATACGTTGCGCACCGGGCTGCGGCGCTGCTGGATGTTCCGGTCGAGGAGTTCGACGCCGTCATCGCCCACCTGGGGAACGGCGCCTCGGTCACGGCGATCCGCGGCGGCCAGTCGATCGACACCTCCATGGGATTCACGCCCCTCGAGGGACTCGTCATGGGAACCCGCTCCGGCGACCTCGATCCATCCATCCTGGTCTTCCTGGCCCGGACCGGCTGGTCTCCCGAGGACCTGGATTCGATGCTGAACCGGCAGTCCGGGCTCAAGGGCCTGGCCGGAAACAACGACATGCGCTCGGTGGTGGAGGCCGCGGAGGCCGGCGATGCCAAGGCGGCCATGGCCCTGGCGGTCGCGTCCTACCGGCTGGCGAAGTACATCGGCGGGTACCACGTGGCCGTCGGCGGCGCGAAGGCCCTCGTGTTCACGGCCGGGATCGGTGAGAACTCGCACCAGTTCCGGGACCTGGTGGCGCAGCGGCTCGGTGCCCTCGGCGTCGAACTCGACGCCGGGCTGAACCGGGAGCGGTCCAAGGAACCCCGGGTCATTTCCACCCCGACGTCGGCCCTGCCTGTCCTGGTGGTCCCCACCGACGAGGAGCGGGCGATCGCCGAGGCAACGGCCGCCGTCGTCGCCCAGGCATCGGTTGCTCCGTAACCGCCCATGTGGCGGCTCAAAACGGCGCTTATGGAGCAGCCGATGGGTAGCGTTGGACGCATGACCGAACCCAAGCGCCTCCCTCCGCTGCCCATCCGCACCGAACGGCTCGTGCTGCGGCGCTTTGAAGCCGCCGATCTCGATGCTTTCCATGCCTACCACTCGCTCCCGGAAACCGCCCGGTTCCTGCCGCGCGAGGCCAAGAGTTACACCCAGTCGATGGAAACGGTGGGACGGTACGCCAACTTCGAGTTCGAGAAGGAGGGCGACTGGGTGGCCCTGGCCATCGAGGCCGCGGACTCGCCCGGGCTGCTCGGCGAGGTGGTGCTGAAATGGCTGGAGGGGTGCGGGCAGGCCGAGATCGGCTGGAGCCTGGCCCCGGAGGCGCGAGGACAGGGTATCGCGAGCGAGGCCGCCCGGGCGCTGCTCAAGCTCGGTTTTGAGGACCTGGGCTTCCACCGCATCGACGCCAAGCTCGATGCCCTGAACACGGACTCGGCGGCGCTCTGTGAACGGCTCGGCATGCGCCTGGAATCACGCCAGGTGGACAAATGGCACTACAAGGGCGAGTGGGCCACCGAAGTGGTGTATGCCCTCCTCGCGGATGAATGGAAAGCCCGCTAACCGGGGCCCGGGGTTGAACTCGGGCAAGGCCGCCTGAGTGCTCTGAGGCGCGGTATTCCCTGCACGGGCGCTGATTTCGGGAGTAAAATGTGGGCGTCGGCAGGATCCCTGCGACTCCCTGCCGCGAGGCCGGTTTTCGACCTGAAAAGCCAGTATTTTGCGTGAAAGGGAAGGCCATGACTACCGCTTCACACCCTGCCCAGCACCACCACATGATGGGGTTGACCCTTCACAACACCGCCATGGGTATCGGTGCGGTTTTCCTGCTGGTTGGAGTTCTCGGGTTCATCCCGGGAATCACCACCAATTACGGCGCCATGACTTTTGCGGGACACGAATCAGGAGCGATGCTGCTTGGAGTCTTCCAGGTGTCCGTGCTCCACAACATCGTCCACTTGCTGTTCGGCGTGGCCGGCATTGCCATGGCCCGGACAGACCGGATGGCCCGGATGTTCCTGCTCGGCGGCGGCGCTGTATACCTGCTTCTGTGGATCTACGGCCTGGTGATCGACATGAGCGCCAGCACCAACTTCGTTCCGTTCAACTCTGCCGACAACTGGCTGCATCTGATTCTCGGCGTCGCCATGATCGGCCTGGGCCTCTGGCTCGGCCGGGATGCCGTGGAGGCCAACGCGGCGACGAAGGAGAGCACCGCGTAGGGACCGCCTCAGCCGGGCCTCAAGCACGGGATGAACCGGGCTCATAGGTCCCGTACGCAGGAAGCCCTGCCGACTCAAAGACAAGAATGGCGAGTCCGCCCGGCGTCGTCTCATTGCGGACCAGACGCAGGCCCGCCGGGGCGCCTCCGGGCGGAAACAGCCGCCTGCCGTTGCCTACCACCACAGGGGCGATCACCAGCCGCAGTTCATCGATCAACCCCTCGCCCAGCAGCGACTGGGCCAGCCGGGCACTCCCGTGGATCTGCAGTTCCCTGCCGGGCTGCCTCTTC
>JBKPJW010000373.1:0-3259 GCA_046730875.1 Actinomycetota bacterium
GCCCTAGAAGGCGGGATTAATGCTGGAGAAGTAGCGGTACAGGCTCTTGCGCCCGAGGCCGGCCTGCGCGGGTCCGCCGCGGGCGTGCTTACACCGCGTCCAAGCACGCCGTCGTCGGCCTGACCAAGAACTCGGCGGTCATGTACGGACCCAGGGGCCTGCGCTTCAACGCTGCGGCCCCGGACCCACCATCACCAACATCGGGCCACCTGGGGATCCCAGCTCGCTGCCCAACGCCTCGGCCCGCTGATGCAGGCCACCGTCCCCACTCCCGCCACCGCCTCGCAGCTCGCCGCTTCCATCACCTTCCTGCTCAGCGACGACGGCACCAACGTCAACGGCGCCTTCCTCGCCTCCGAGGCTCGCATGGCCTGCTGCTTGCTGCCGGCGGGGCGTATGCGGCGCTGTACGCGGCGCAGTTCGCGGCTCCGCTGCTGGCGGAGGTTTAACGCCGGGTCGGCGTCGTCTACTCGCCGCGCTCGGCGTCGCGTTCCCTTTCCAAGGCGTCAAGGACCAGGTCGAGGCCGAAGGTGAATTCATCGGCGTAGTTGTAACCGGGCCGGAGAACATGGTTGGCCATGAGCTCATGGAGGTAGGGGTATTCGCTGGCCGGCAGCTGGGCAAGCATGGCATTGGCCATGGCGGCGACCTGCTCTTCCGTGTCGAAAGGCAGTGCTTTTTCCTGCTTGGCGTAGCCGTACACGTAGCTGTCGAGCGCGGAGAAGGCGTGGGCCGTCAGGGCCAGGGAAAATCCGCCGTTCCGCAACGTGCCGAGCACCCGGTCATGGTGCCGCAGTGTTCCTGGTCCGGGGCTGGTGGCCGAGTCCATGAGCCCGTTGGCCCACGGATGGCGGACGAGGACTTCCCGCACGGAAACGGACCTCCTGCGCAGTGCCGTCTTCCAGTCATCGTCATGGGAGGGCAGTTCGATCTCGGCATAGACGGCGTCGATCATCCCGTTGAGCAGGTCCTCCTTATTCGAGACGTGGTTGTAAAGCGACATTGCTTCAACCCCCAGCTCTTCTCCGAGCCGGCGCATGGACAGGCGCTCGATGCCGCCCTCGTCCGCGAGCTTGATCGCGGTTTGCAGTACCCGGTCCCGGTTCAACCGGGTCCGGCCGTCAGCTCGCTGGATACCCTTCGCCGGCATTTTCCACTCTTCCTCTTGCAGTCATTGACAAGCTTACATCGTAAACGTACGGTGCTTACATCATAAGCTTACAACGTAAGGAAGACCGATGAGCACCCTTGCCACACCCGGCATCCCGACCCCCATCGCCCATCGCACCTCGAAACTGGATTTCCGCAACTGGTCCCCCGCTACGGCCAGCCTGGTATCCGGCTTGGGCTTGCTGGTCATGGTGGTCCTGATGACAGTCGGCTACTTCGGCGGCATTATCCCCCTGATCACCCCCGGAGACGCCGCCGGGACAGCCGAGAAGATCTCAGAGTCGGGCGCCGTTTACCAGGCCGGCGTCTGCTGCGTCTTCGCGGTCATCCTGCTCGACGTCCTTGTCGCGGTCGCCTGGTATGCACTCTTCAAGAACGTCAACCGGCGGGTTTCAGCAGCGGCGGCATGGATGCGGGTCAGCTTCGCTGCTGCCTTCGCCGTCGCGGCAGGCCAGCTGGCATACGCCTACACGCTGCTTGATAGCCCTGAACAAGCCCTGCACGCGATCGAATCATTCCGGACGATCTGGCTCATCAGCCTGGGCCTGTTCGGCCTCTACCTCATCCTGATCGGGTATCTGGAATTCCGCTCGATCTTCGTTCCCGCCGTCTTCGGTGTACTCCTGGTCATCTCCGGCGCCGGATACGTCGTCGACGCACTCGGCGTCGCCTTCGTCGATGGATTCACCCCGGTCTACGGCCTGTTCGCCATCATCGGCGAAACCAGCGGGATCTTCTGGCTCCTGATCAAAGGCCGCAAGCTCACTGTCCGCTGAGTCATCCAAAGAAGCGGCGGGGTCACCACCCGCAGGGATTCCGCAGGAGCGGGGCTTCAGCACCCTGTGGCTACTCTGGCTGAGCTAGCGTGTCTGCGTGGCGATGAACCACCTTCCAAGCGCCTTCCTCGCGACGATAGACCTGTGTGACCCGGAGCGTGTACTCCCTCGGCTCTCCGTTCACTGAGGCGCTCGTATGCTCGTAGCCGACCGTGTAGGCCATGTCGCCGATCACGTCCGCCGCGATCACATCGTGCGAGAAAGACGTGCAATCTGAGAAGGAGGCTTCCAGCTGACGGAAGATCTCCCCTACCTCCTTGGGCCCGCTACCGGACATCCACGCGCCAAACACTGTGACAGGCTCTTTACTTGACCAGATGGCGAATCGCGGAGCGGCGTCGCCGTTGTGTAGCGCGATCTCGGCGTCCCTGAGCCGAGAGCCGACCCACGCGATGAAGTCATCTCGCTCACTCACGTTAAGCCTCCACAGAGCTCACCGTTCCTACACAGCCGACGCACATTTCGGCTTGGAGGGGAACAGCACCCCCTCGTCACCAGTAGAACATCCATTGCGGGTGGGGACTAGCGCAGGAGGCGCCCGGCTGCCAGGGATTCCTCAACGGGTCCCAGTACCGCCCCGATCGGCGTGCCGGGACCGTCCGCCCTCGGCCTACGCCGCAAGCCCGGCAGGAGATGCTTTCGATTTAGGCCCATCCGGGCCGCAGTCACAGAGAGCATCCGGCTCGGATGACGTTACGGCCCGGTGGTGAAGCTCCAGGTCGTGGCTGGGAGGCGGTTTCCTCCGGCGTCGATGATGCCGGACATCAGCCGGACCGTGAACCTGGTGTTCGCCGCCAGCGCCGCGCTCGGGTTGAGGGTGACTACCCGCGTGAGGGCGTTGTAGGAGACCACCGCCGGGATCAAGGCGCTGGTGGTAGCGTTCCGCAGCGTGACCGTCGTACCGCTGACTCCGGTGACAGCTTCACTGAAAGTAGCAGTGACGTTGGTTGCCCGGCTGACGGCCGTTGCGTTCGGAGCAATATTGCGTGCTGTCACCGTGGGAGCGGGACCGGTGGTGAAGGTCCAGCTGGTCGTGGCCAGCGGATTACCGCCCGCGTCCCGGATGGCGGTCGCCCCGCCGGTCAGGGTGGCGGTGTAGCGGGTGTCCGCGACGAGGTTCGCCGTCGGGTTCAACGTGGCGACCCGGGTCAGGACGTTGTAGGCCACCGTCCCGGCAACCGCAGCTCCGGCCGCGTTCCGCAGCGTGAACGTCGTACCGCTGACTCCGGCGACAGCCTCACTGAACGTGGCCG
>JBKPJW010000374.1:0-14877 GCA_046730875.1 Actinomycetota bacterium
TCTCCGCTTGTTCAGACGGGCGGCGTCCTGATGGACATGTCCGCACTCTCGGCAGTCACCGGGACCGACCTCATGCGGCGCCGCGCGAGGGCCTTGGCCGGCACCACCATCAACGCCTATGGCGATCCGCTGTGGGAGCAGGGGCTGGCACTGGGCAACCAGGGCGACATCGACAAGCAGCAGATTGCCGGGGCACTCGCGACCAGCACCCACGGCTCCGGAAAGAACCTGGGCAGTTTCTCATCAGCATTGCGTTGGGTCAGACTGATCAACGGCTACGGCGAAATCGTCGAAATCGGTGAGGGGCAGCTCCGCGAACTCAGGGCCGCTCAAGTCGCCTTAGGGACGCTCGGAATCTTCCTGGAGGTCGAACTGGCGGTCGAGGACCGCTATTACCTGCAGGAGGAGATTACCTATCCCACATGGGCAGAGACCGTGGCAACCTGGCAGCCCGACATCGACGGGAACCGGCACTACTCGTTCCTTTGGTGCCCGGACGACGACTCATGCGAGCTCCTGGACCTGCCCGGTTCGCCGGGCCAGAGCATGGCAAACCGCAGTTACACCAAGCGGTACAACATCGCCCCAGTCAAGGACGAACGTGAAATTTCCAGCATTGAAGGTGCCCGGCTGGACCGGTCGTACCGCATCTACCCGGGCGGATTCACCACACCGTTCCATGAACTCGAGTACTTCGTTCCCAGCGAACACGGCTTGGAGGCCGTCGAGGCTGTCCAGGATCTGATCCGCACCATGCATTCCGACCAGAAGTACCCCGTGGAGGTCCGCTGGGTGAAAGCCGACGAAGGCTACATGTCCCAGTTCCAAGGACGCGACACCACCGTCATTACCCTGACCACCGAACCTGGCACCGATTATTGGCCCTTCTTCCGGGATGCGGATGCGGTGCTGCAGGAATTCGAGCCGCGCGCGCACTGGGGAAAGATCCATTTCATGACGAGGAGCCGCCTGGAGCGTCTCTACCCGGAGCTCGACACCTTCATCCAGGTACGCCGGGAGTTCGACCCCCGCGGCATGTTCCTTAACGACCACACTCGTGCGCTCGTGGGCTAACCGGCCGCACAGGTTAAATCGGCAGTTCCGGCGTATGCCCCCGAATCGTGACCGGGGGCATGCTGCCCGCCCTGCCACAAACAACGGGGAAGAGAAGACATGAGCCATTTTCAGGACAAGACCTACCTTGTCACCGGGGCCACTTCCGGCATCGGCCTTGCGACCACCGGGGCCCTTCTGGCGCAAGGTGCAAAGGTTGCGGCAGTCGGTCTCCCGGACCGTCTGCTTGACGACGCGAAACGCCAACTGTCGGGTGCTGTGATCTTCATCGAAGCCGACGTCTCTGAGTCCCTGCAGGTCGATACGGCCTTCGCCCGGGCGGAAGCAGAACTCGGACCCCTGAGCGGGGCCTTCAACGCCGCAGGAGTCTCCAGTGTTGCACCCATCGCCGAAACGTCCGACGAGCTGTGGCAGAGACTGATCCGGGTCAACCTGTCCGGCACTTTCCACTTCGCCCGGGCAGCGGCGCGGACGCTCTCATCCAACGGCGGTGGATCGATAGTCTGCACTGCCAGCGAGCTGTCACTCGTCGGCCAGGCGGGCTACTGCGCATACACCGCGACCAAGGGCGGCGTGCTTTCGATGGTACGGTCCTTGGCCGCCGAACTCGCCCCGGCCGGCGTCCGGGTCAACGCCTTGTCACCAGGCACGACCGACACCCCCATGCTCGCAGCCGAGTTCGCGAACGAGGAAGAACGCGCCAGGGACGAAGCATCCGTCCCGCTTGGCCGATTCGCCCTGCCGGAGGAGATCGCGGCCGCGGCGCTGTGGCTGTTGGGCCCTGAATCCTCATATGTCACGGGAACAAACCTTGTTGTCGACGGTGGTCGGACCACGACGTTCCCGCTTGGACATTGAATCCCACATCCAACGAACGCACTGAAAGGCAAAATCACATGAGCTCTGTCCTGGTCACAGGTGGTGCCGGATTCACCGGACGCCACATCGTCAACGAACTCGCCGACGCTGGCCATCAAACGGTCAGCTACAACCGGGATTTCCTCGAAGCGCCACGCCCCGATGTCGTTTCCCTCCAGGGCGAACTGTTCGATATCCCGCGTCTCCTCGAAGTGCTAAAGGAACACGATGTCGACACCATCGTCCATACCGCCGCAATATCCCACCCGACCTATTCCCTGAGCTTTCCCCTGGCGACCTTCGCTGCCAACGTCGAGGGAACAGTGGCGGTTTTCGAGGCGGCACGACTCCACGGCGTCAAACGGATCATCTTCTTCTCTTCCGA
This sequence comes from Actinomycetota bacterium, assembly GCA_046730875.1. GTDB lineage: Bacteria > Actinomycetota > Actinomycetes > Actinomycetales > Micrococcaceae > Arthrobacter. The sequence continues at coordinate 2,318 of JBKPJW010000374.1, forward strand.
GTGCGTGTACGGAAAGACTTCGGCACCGGTAGTTCTCGAATCGGAGCCGGTAAATCCCACGACGCCGTACGCCGTGACAAAGGTGACCGGGGAATGGCTCGGACAGGTCTACAGCGAGAGGTACGGCATCGACGTTATCTCCCTGCGCATCGGCCAGGTGTACGGACCCGGAAACCGCATGGATGAAGTCATGCGGGACATTATGCGCGGTGTAGTGCGTGACGGTTCATTCTCACTCGACCACGGGGCCGACCACCGCTACAACCTGGTCTACGTCCGCGACGTCGCCCTCGCCGCGCTGGCGGCAGTCCAGGCACCCCAAGCAGCCTCAGCCAGGCCCCTGGCGTTCAACATCTCCGGCAGCGAATATTGGACACTGAGCGACGTCGTCAAGGAAGTTCGAATCGCGTTCCCGCATGCCACCGTGGAGATCGGCCCCGGGACGGATCCAACCCTGGACTTGCAGGGCCACTTCAGCATCGCCTCCGCGGCCAGGGATCTAGGCTACGAATCGGCCTGGCCCCTGCAGCGGGCCATCGGCGATTACGCAGACTGGCTCTCCGGCCATGACTTCTGACGTCGATAAGAGCGGATGGCGGCAGGGGGCGGCATGCGTTGCCGCGTTGACATTCGACGTCGACGCCGAGTCCCCAATCCTGGCCGCCGGCCGCCGCCATGCCGATAATGCGATGGCGATGACTCATCAGGCGTTCGGGCCCAAGGTGGGTGTTCCCCGGATTCTCCAACTGTTGAAAGATGTCCAGCAGCCGGCAACGTTCTTCATTCCGGGAGTAACCGCGGAACGATATCCCCGCATGGTTGAACAGGTCCTCGAATCGGGGCACGAGATCGCGCACCACTCACACACTCACCGCACTGCGGTGAACATGAGTTTCGACGATGAACGCGCCGACTTCGAGCTGGCGCTTGCCGCACTCGGGCGCTTCGGGATTTCTCCAAAGGGGCATCGCGCCGCACTGTGGGAGCCCTCGTGGCAGACGCCGTTGCTGGTCGCTGAGTACGGGCTGAAATACGACTCCAGCCTGATGGACACGGACGTCCCGTATCTCATCGAAACCCCCGCAGGGACAGTTGCGGAGCTTCCCCCACACTGGAGCCTGGACGACTGGGAGCAGTATGCCTTCCTTCCGGAACCCAAGATCGGTGAAATCATCCAGTCGCCACTGGTGGTCGCCGATATGTGGATTCACGAGATCGACGCAATGCGACGCCATGGAGCGCTATTCATGCTCACGTGCCACCCGTTCCTCACGGGACGGGCCGGACGGCTGGAGGCCCTGCGGACCGTTATCGAAACGGCGCTGGAACGAGGCGACGTCCGCTTCTCGACCTGCGAAGCGCTCGCGGAAGCGGCACTCGGTGACCCTGCATTGATCGCCGAGCCCCTCAACCCCGTCACAGCGTCCGCGGAGCTGTATCCGGACTACTGAACCCCGGACTGCTGAACTCCCGGACTGCTAAACCCCTGATTACTGAGCCGTGCGTCACGGCCAACATTGGTGATCCCAAAACACAACAGCCAAGGGCAAAGCCCTTGGCTGCGCTTCAGCCACGCCCGCCGCGCGTTCTGAAGCTTCAACCCTAAGACCGTCCCAGCGAAAGAAGGCTCGTAGCAATGAACTCCCCGTCTCCGCTGTTGTCCGATGCACCTGGTCCAACACAGACCGCTGATCCTGAATCCCTCCAACTCAAACGGGAGATGGGGTTCTGGTCCTCCTTCTCTTTGGCGTTTGCCTTCATGTCGCCGATCATCGGCCTGTACGGAGTATTTGGCTTGGCCCTGATGGCCGCAGGGCCGGCTTTCTGGTGGGGCCTACTGGTTGTCCTCTTGGGCCAGGCCCTCGTAGCGGCTGTACTTGCCGAGCTCGCTTCACGTTGGCCTGTTGCCGGCGGGGTCTGCCTGTGGTCCAGGTCCCTTCTCGGACACACCTACAGCTGGTACGCAGGATGGGCCTACATCTGGACCCTCATCATCACAGTCGCGGCCGTAGCCTTCGGTGGAGGCACATTTCTGGCTTCATTGCTCGGTATCGAACAGCCTGACACGACAATGAAAATCATGCTGGGCGCCGTCATCTTGTTGGTCAGTACGATTGCCAACTCCGCCGGCAGGAAATGGCTGAGCCTGCTGGTTACCGTGAGCATCGTGTGCGAGGTCATTGCCAGCCTGGGCGTCGGGCTGGTACTGATCATCTTTCATCGCCGAAATTCCCTCAGCACAATCCTGGACTCCTTCGGATCCGCGCCCGACACCACCGCGTATGTCTTTGGGCCTTTCCTGGCGGCCGTGGCAATTATCGGATGGTCGTTTGTGGGATTTGAAAGTGCGGGCGCAATAGCCGAGGAAGTTCGATCACCCGAACGCAGAGTGCCGCGGGCTGTACTTACGTCGCTGGTCACGGTGGCATCCGTCATCACATTTTCGTGCCTGGCACTGCTCCTGGCCATCCCGGATATTGGCGCCGCCATGTCGGGGGCGGACCCGGACCCGATTACAACAACCCTCACTGCCAATCTTGGCGAGGGAATCACCAAACCGCTTCTGGTGACCATCGTCCTGGGATTTATCGCAGGGACAGTGGCGCTCCAGGCGGCTGTTTCACGATCGATTTTCGCATTCGCCCGGCTGGATGCCCTGCCTGCGGCCAAGGTGCTGAGGCGCCTCAGCAAGACCGACCGGCTGCCCATCAACGCGCTCTTGGTCTCTGCAGTCGCTTCAATGATTATTCTTGCCTTGTCGGCATCACAGGTGTACGGCGCCCTCATTGCGTTCGCGACGGCCGGCTTCTATGTGGCATTCATCTTTCCAGTGCTGGCCGCGCTGATAGTTCGGCTGAAAGGACAGTGGAAGGCCGGACCATTCAGCCTGGGAGTTTTTGGCCCAGTCGTGAACATGGCGGCGCTGCTGTGGCTGGGTTTTGAGATCGTCAATATCGCGTGGCCGAGGCAGCCGGAAGCGCCCTGGTACCAAAACTACGCAGTGATTGTGGTTTTCGTGATCCTTGGCCTGGCGGGCTTTATGGTGGAGAAACGCCTGCGTAAGCGCAACAGCGGGACCGTGGCTACGGAGGCAGAGACGGACCCAGAGCCAGAGCCGGAACTGTTGAAAGTCCGGCGGTGAGCGCCGCTCAGCAACAAGCTGACCAAAGTCCCCACATCAATAACTGAGAGGGCCACGGACAACAAACGCACGGCTTCGCCCCGCGGCAGGGGGCAAAGCCGTGCGCAGTCCATTGGCGCAGGGGCTACTCCGGAACCACGAGGGCCGGGGTGTCCTTCCGGATAGTCTCGCCCCGGAAGAAGCCCGGATGCAGTTTCGCGGTCACGAGCATCACCGCGACGCCGAGGGCGAGGATACCGATCCCCAGGATGAACACCAGGCCCACACCGAAGACCTCGGAGCCGCTGCCGAATTCCGGCGCCCAGCTGTCCACGGCGGTCTGGAAGAAGACCACGGTGAGGACCAGGCCGCCCAGCACCGGGAACAACAGGCGCATGAAGAAGTTGCGGACACTGGAGAACAGACTGTGCCGGAAGTACCACGTGCAGGCGAACGCCGTCAGGGCGTAGTAGAAGCAGATCATCAGGCCCAGGGCCATGATGGTGTCGTTGAGGACGTTTTCGCTGACCACCTTCATGACGGCGTAGAAGCCGCCGGACAGCAAGCCAGCAACCACCGTGGCGTAGCCGGGAGATCCGAAGCGCTTGGTGACTGACGCGAAGCGCGGCGGCAGGGCGCCGTAGTGGCCCATCGCCAGCAGGCTGCGGGCGGGGGAGGCCATAGTGGACTGCAGCGAGGACGCCGTGCCGGAGAGCACGGCCAAGGACATCAGAATGGCCAGCGGACCCATGACGGGGGAGGCCAGTGCTGCAAAGACATTGGCCTGGTTGTCCGGGTTGTTCAGGCCGATGCCCTCGGCTCCCGTACCGGCCACCATCATGGTGGCCACAATCACGGCGAGGTAGAGGGCCAGGACGGCAACCGCCGTCGTGGTTCCTGCCCTGCCGGCGGTGCCGCGGCCGCCTTTGGTTTCCTCGTTCACGGTGAGGCAGACGTCCCAGCCCCAGTAGACGAAGACGGCCAGTGACATGCCGGCGGTGAACTGCTCGAAGCTCTCGATCTTCGCCGGGTTAAACCAGTCCCAGCTGAACGCGATCGCGGTGCCCGAGTCACCCGAGGCCGCGTGGCCGAGCGCCATGATGATGAAGACGGCCAGGACCAGCACCTGGAAGCCGACCATGCTGTACTGCACCAGTTTGGTGGCGTGCAGGCCGCGGTAGCTGACCCAGACGGCCAGTGCCACGAACACCAGGCAGGTCACAATATTTACGGCAGTGTCCGAGGTCAGGTCCGCGAGTTCGGGGTTGTTGAACACCTGGGCGAGGAAGAGGTAGAAGAAGTCCACCGCGACGCCGGCCAGGTTGGACAGGACGATGATGTTGGCGGCCAGCAGCCCCCAGCCGCCCATCCAGCCGACGAACGGCCCGAACGCCTTGGTGGCCCAGGTGAAGGTGGTGCCGCTGTCCGGGGAATCGGCGTTGAGCTCCCGGTAGGCGAACGCCACCAGGATCATGGGGATGAACGCGAGGATGAAGATCGCCGGCAGCTGCACGCCGACGGCGCCGACGGCGGGTCCCAGCGAACTGGTGAGGCTGTAGGCAGGCGCCACGGAGGAGACGCCCAGGACCACGACGGCGAGCAGGCCCAGCTGGCCGCCCTTGAGGCCCTTGCCCGTGATGCCGTGCTTCGAGCCGGCCGGATCGACTGCGTCGTGGCTGGTGGTGATGCCGTCTTCGCGGCCGATAGTTTGACTCATGGCTGACCTGTCTTCTGGGGAGCGGAAGGTTGCTGTTGGGTGATGCAGTGGATGCCGCCGCCGCGGGCGAAGAGCTCGCGGGCGTCGATGCCCACCACTGTTCGGCCGGGGTAGGCGTCGCCGAGGATGCGTAGGGCTTTTTCGTCCATCGGGTCGCCGAACGTGCAGGCGATGACGCCGCCGTTGACCACCAGGTGGTTGATGTAGCTGTAGTCGACGTAGCCGTCCTCGTCCGTCAGGGTTTCGGGGGCGGGGACCTCGATGATGTTCCATTCGCGACCTGCGGCGTCCCGGGTTGCGGAGAGGTGGCTGATGATGTCCCGGCTGACCTGGAAATCGGGGTGGGCCGGGTTCTGCTGGGAATGGACCAGCACGGTGCCGGGAGACGGGATAGCTGCGACGATATCGACGTGGCCGCGCGTGCCGAACCGTTCCGAGTCCCGGGTCAGTCCACGCGGAAGCCAGATGACGTGGCTGGCACCGAGGGTGCGGGCCAGTTCCGCCTCGACGTCGGCCTTGTTGAGGCCCGGGTTGCGCCCCGGGTCCAGCTGCACGGTTTCCGTGACCAGGACGGTCCCTTCCCCGTCCACGTGGATGCCGCCGCCCTCGTTCACCAGCGGCGAGGCCACATGGCTGGCGCCCGAGCGTGCCGCGACGGCCGCTGCCACGAATGAATCCTTATCCCAGGCAGCCCAGTCCTGGCCGCCCCAGCCGTTGAAGACCCAGTCCACGGCACCGAGCCGGCCGCCGTCGTCCAGGACAAATGTGGGGCCGATGTCCCGCATCCAGGCGTCGTTCAGTTCGGCGGTCACCACTTCGATATCCGGATGGAGGTAGCCGGCGGCGGTCTCGACGTCGTCCGGGGCCACCAGCATGGTGACCGGCTCAAAACTGACGACGGCGTTCGCGACGGCGGCCCAGACGGAACGGGCGGCGTGGGCTTCTTCCGCCGTCTCACCCAGGGTGTAGCCGCCGGTGGGGAAGGCCATCCAGACTCGGTCCTGGGGCGCCGTTTCGGACGGCATCCGCCAGGCACTCATGCGGAGGCCTTCTGCGCGGTAGCCATTTGCGCAGTGGTCATTTGCGCAGTGGCCTCATATGCAGTGAGGCCGAGCGGAGCGTCGGGGCGCACGGGGTCGGTCAGCCGGGCGTAGGTGTCCGGGCGGCGTGTGGCCAGGAACGGGAAGAGTGTGAGCCAGTCCTTGCGCTGGTCGAGGTCCAGGTCCGCGACGAGCACGGCTGATTCGTCCCGCGGCGCCTGGGCGAGGATCCGGCCGTAGGGATCGGAGATGAATGAGGACCCGTAGAAGTTCAGGGTGCCTTCGCTGCCCCAGCGGTTCGGGGCCACCATGAACAGGCCGTTCGCAATACCGTTGCCCACGATCACCTGCTGCCACAGCGGCTGGGTGTCGAAATCCGGGTGGTCCGGCTCGGAGCCGATTGCGGTGGGGTAGACCAGCAGTTCGGCCCCGCCGAGCGAGTAGATGCGTGCCAGCTCGGGGAACCACTCGTCCCAGCAGGTGGGCATGCCCAACCGCGCGCCGCCGAGTTCGGCGGGGGAATGGACCTCGTAGGCATCGTCGCCGTCGGGGCCCTGGCGGAAGAACTTGTCCTCGTAGTAGCCGGCCGTGACCGGGATGTGCAGCTTGTGGGTGCGGCCCAGCAGCTCGCCCTCGGGGGAGACCAGGATCGCAGTGTTCAGGCCCAGTCCGTCGTCAGAACCATCCGGGTTCTCCGCCTTCTGGTACAGCGAAGCGTGCACGCAGACCCCGTGTCGGCGGGCCGCATCCGCCGCGAAGCGGAACGTGGGGCCGGTGAACAGGTCCTCGGCAATGTCCGAGGGCCGCGGGCGGGTGGACCCGCGCAGTGCGGTGTCATTTTCGGGAGGCGTGTCCGCAGGGTACCGGGACAGTGTGAGTTCGGGCAGGAAGACGACGGCGGCTCCCAGCCGGGCGGCACGCTCGATGCCTTCATCGAGTTCGGCGTGCAGGACCGCCGGCTCGGAATGCCAGCGGTGCTGCACGACGCCAATCCGCAGCGCCGGGCGGCTGGACTGCGTGGTGCTGGACGGCTTTGTGCTGGACTGCGCGGTGCGGGCGAGGGAGGGCGGGGTGTCGAGGGACGTGATTTCGATCATGGCTGCTCCAATGAGATGGGCGTCACTAAATGAATGGTATTCATTTAGTATTGGGGTGATTGCGGCGCGAGGCAAGACCTAATATGAATAAAGTTCATTTAGTTATCCGGCGCGTGTCCGCCGCGGTGCCTGAACGCGCGGCCAAGCCAGCTTCTCGGCGCGTCTCCGGGGCGCGGGTCGTAAGGCCCTAGACCGCCGAATGGGTGCGGCAGACTCTGGGCGTATGACGCAATCGAACCCCGAACCGGTTCCGGACATCCGGCCCGCCCAACTGAAGGAACAGCCGACGGCGGTGGTGCGCGAGACTGTCCCGATGAACGCGCTGCGGGACTTTTTCGGCCGTGCCTTCGGCGCTGTCACGGGTGCCGTGCAGCAGCAGCACGTCCAGCTGGCCGGCCCCCCGTTCGCGCTGTATCGCGGCAAGCCGACCGACGTCGTCGACGTCGAAGCAGGCTTCCCCCTCGCGGCACCCTTCACGAACGCCGGCGGTGAGGAAACTGAGGTCACTGCCGGGACGCTGCCAGCGGGCCGGGCGTATGAGGCGATGCACGTCGGCCCGTACGAATCGCTGCAGCACACCTACGGCGCGATCAGGGCGCGGATGCAGGCGGATGGCGCGAGCCCGGGGGAGGCCATGTGGGAGTACTACCTCACCGATCCCGGCGCCGAACCCGACCCGGCGAAATGGCAGACCCTGGTGGTCTGGCCGGTCGCCTGAACGGACCCGTCCGACCAGCGCCGCCGAGGACCCGGACGGACTGCTTCCCCCGGCTTTCGGCGCCCCGATCGACTCATTGTGTCTGATCGGCCACACTATTCTTCAACTCCGTGCATAATGTCCTAAACTGCTTCACTGAGGTGCCTGAAATGGTGCTGTGCAGCAACGAAAGTGAACCCCAAAATGGCTACCGATTACGACGCCCCACGCAAGACAGAAGAAGAATCTCCCGCGGAGTCGCTGGAGGCCCTTCAGGCGTCCCGCAGTGGCGGCGCGCAGACTGCCGTGATCGACGTCGATGAGAATGACACCGCGGAAGGCATCGATCTTCCGGGTGCGGATCTGTCCGGCGAAGAGCTGACCGTCATTGTTGTCCCGGAGCAGTCCGACGAATTCACCTGTTCCTCCTGCTTCCTGGTCCGTCACAGGTCCCAGGTAGCCCTTGAAAAGAACGGCATGAAGTACTGCCGCGACTGCGAAGGCTGAGACCTTCCGGCGTCCCGGCCGCCTTACGCGGCTGGCCACACAACAACTGATAACACCACTGGCAACGCAGCCAGGCCGTACGAGGCGCCGGACCCCCGAGGGTGCCGGCGCCTCGCGCGTTCCTGCCGGGGCCGGTGCTGTCCGCGTGTTATCTGTTCGTGAAAAAAAGTTCACGAAAGGTCTCCGAGAAATCTGGCCGTGATCAGCAACGGGGCACTTTAACAGTTGGGCGCCGATATGGTTGACGGCCTCGCCCGCGGGTCCGGTCCCCGCCTACGCTTGAAGGGTCTGAAAGTGCTGGCAATCCCGCCAGCTTCAGGGGGTGGCCAAATTGGAAAAGAACCAGTGGAAGACGATGCAGTCGAAGAAGTTTCCTGCATTGATAGCGGCAGTGCTGATGGCCGTGGGCCTCGGCGTGCTGGCGCCGGCGGCGCCTGCCGCCGCGGAACCCTATTGCGGTCTGGTCTGGGGTTCGCTGGTCAAATCCGATCCGGCCATGAGCGGGGCGAAGGTGGTGAACGTCCGGACCGGTCAGCACTACTGCTTTGACCGGCTAGTCATTGACCTCAACGGCGCTGTCGCCGGCTACACCGTCCAGTATGTTCCCGAGGTGGTGCAGGACGGGTCCGGCCTGCCGGTCCCGCTGCGCGGCCAGGCGTTCCTTCAGCTCACGGTCAACGCCCCCGCCTATGACGACGCCGGCAACTCCACCTACAACCCGGCGAACAAGAACGAACTCGCAGACGTGACCGGCTACCAGACGTTTCGGCAGGTGGCGTGGGCGGGCAGCTTCGAGGGTTACAGCACCCTTGGCCTGGGAGTCCGCGCGCGGCTGCCCTTCCGGGTCCTTACCTTGCAAGGCCCGGACACCGGATCGCGACTGGTCGTGGACGTAGCGCACTACTGGTGAGAGCGTGCGTGGTGAGGCGGTGCGGCGCTCGCCGTCAGGCTGTCTGCCAGCGCACGGGAAGCTGCTTCACTCCGTAGACGATCATGCTTTCCATCCGCTCCAGCCGCGCTTCCGGTTCAACGGCCAGCCCCGGCAACCGTGAGAGCACCGCCTGCAGCGCGATCTTGGCCTCCAGCCGGGCCAGAGGAGCGCCGAGGCAGAAGTGGATGCCCTGGCCGAAGGCCAGGTGTCGGTTTGGTGAGCGTCCGACGTCGAACACGTCAGGGTGCGGGAACTGCTCCCCGTCGCGGTTGGCCGAACCGATCCAGGCCACGAGCGGTGACCCCGCGGGGATCGACCGGTCACGCAACGTGGTGTCGACGGCGGCGATCCGGTACATGGACTGGACCGGGGAGCGGTACCGCAGCACCTCTTCGATAGCCTGCGGCAGCAGGGCCGGCTCGGCGATCAGGCGTTCTGCCGTGCCCGGCGATTCGGTGAAGCACAGCACTGCATTGCCGATCAGATTCGTGGTGGTCTCGTTGCCCGCGACCAGAAGAAGGCTGCAGAATCCGAGGAGCTCGACGACGCTAAGTTTCTGCCCGTCGATCTCTGCCGTGAGCAGGGCGCTGATCAGATCATGGCCCGGACTGCGACGCCGCTGCTCGATCATGCCCATGAAGTACTCCGCCATTTCCCGGTTGGCGGTTGCGTGATCTGACTCGTCCGCGCCCGGGCGGGCCTGGCTCACAATCACGTCAGACCATTGCTTGAACCTGTCCCGGTCCTCGGCCGGGATGCCCATCAACTCCGCGATCACGATCACCGGTAGCGGATAAGCCAGCTGGTTGATCAGGTCAGTGGCCCCCGTGGCAACCACCGGATCCAGCAACTCGTCCGTGAGCGCCAGGATGCGTGGGGCAAGCTCTTCCACCGACCTCGGCGTGAACGCCTGCGACACCAGGGAACGCAACTGGCGGTGCCGGGGCGGATCGGTATTGACCAGGCTGGCAGCGAACAGCTGGCCCGAGGGGTCGTCCCCGCCGAAGCGGGAAGAAAACGTGGCGTGCTCGGACAGCACCCGCTGCACGTCCTCATAGCGGAACACATGCCAGATGCCGGATTCCGGGTCCTGGAAAACCGGCTCACTGTGCCGCATGGCTTCGTAGCGGGGAAACGGGTTCAACGGCTGCTCAAGAGCCGGGAATGCGACCATGGCTGGCCTTCCTGACGAGTTGGACACAAGGCCCCGTAAGGTCCCACCTTAATCCCGATCAGTACTCCTGGCACAGGGAATCTCGGCTCAACGAGGCCGGTCAGAAGCCGATTAACGGGAACCGAAACTGTTTAGTAAGCCGACTTAGTAAGCTGATCGAGAAATTCCGCACTGAACCGTCGCGACCCGGCACTGCCCTGGGGTAGCGTCGGAAGCATCGGCCGGAGCGCCAGCCAGCGGCGCATGCGGCCCGCACGGCACCGGTTCTATCGAGGAGGATGCATGAAAGCAACACCTACACTGACGGGCAACCTGCAGGCGGTCCTGGTGGACCTTATCGAGCTCCATGTTCAGGGCAAGCAGGCGCACTGGAACATTGTCGGGACCAACTTCCGGGACCTTCACCTCCAGCTGGACGAGATCGTCGATGCCGCCCGCGGCTTCGCGGATGAGCTCGCCGAGCGCATGCGCGCACTGCACGCCCTGCCGGACGGCCGCAGCTCCACGGTTTCCAAGTCCACCGCGCTCGCTGAGTTCCCGGCAGGTCTGATCAACACCAAGGACGCCATCGAGCGGATCGTGGCAGCGCTTGAGGCCGCCGTTGGCACCATGCGGAAGGTCCATGACGAGGTGGACGAAGAAGACCCCACCACTGCAGATCTGCTGCACCTGTTCATCTCCAAGCTTGAGCAGTACGCCTGGATGGTCAACGCCGAGACCATGCGGGCCACCACCAGCGTGACCACCCCGGACAGCAAGTAGGGCCAGCCCCACAAGCCGTCCAAGGGTCCGGCGCCGGGCATTATGCCGGCGCCGGACCCTCGTGTTTAACCGCCTGCCCTGGACTTCCGCGGGCGCCGTTAGGAGTGAATACGTCGACGGCCTGTGAGCCCGCTACCTCGCCTTCGGCACCTTCCGCAGGATAACGGCCGTGAGGACGCAGGCGCCGGACATCAGGACCAGCGCGATTGACGCCGTGACGTGGACGCCCGAGTCGAAAGCGGTGCGGGCGGCCGCTGTCACAGCCTCCGCGAGGGGAGCCGGGAGCATCCGGGCGAGCTCGACGGCGCCGGCGAGGGTTTCACCGGCCTGGCTGGCGGCAGCGGCCGGGGCGAACTCGGACACGCCGGCGGGGAGCCGGAGGTTGCCCTGGTACGAGGCCGTCAGAATGGAGCCGAGAATCGCCGTGCCCAGCAGGGAGCCCACCTCATAGCCTGTTTCGGAAATGGCAGCGGCGGCACCCGACTTGTCGGCGGGCGCCGCGCCCAGGATCAGGTCATTGGAGATGGTTTCCGCAGCACCCACACCGAGGCAGAGGATCACCAGCGCGGCCAGAAGCAGTGACGGGCCGTGGCTGTGGTCGCCGAAGGCCACCAGGAAATAGCCTGCCGCGCTCAGCAGCAGGCCGCCGGCCACCACGAAGCCGGGCCGGACCCTGCGCACCAGCGGCACCACCAGCAAGCCCGCTAGGACTGTGGCGATGAGGGCCGGAACCATGGCAACGCCGGCGGCCGAGGGGGACTGGCCCTCTAGCAGTTGCAGGTGCTGGGCCAGGAAGAGAATGAAGCCATTGAAGGAGAACAGGGCCAGGACGTTGGCGGTGATGGCCGCGCTGAAGACCCGGTTGCCGAAGAGGCTGACGTCGAGCATCGGCGCTGTGCTGTGGTCTGTCCCTTGGCCCCTGGCCAGGTTGCGCTGGCGCAAGATGAACGCGTAGCCCATAAGCAGGCCGGCTCCAATGCTCGCGAAAGCTTCCGGCGCGGGCCCATGGGTGGCGAGGGCCTTGATCCCGTAGACAACGGGAACCATGACCAGCAGGGACAGGACAATGCTGGGCACGTCAACGCGGCCGGGCTTCGGGTCGCGGGATTCCGGGATCAGCCCAGGGCCGAGCAGCAGCAGGGGCAGGATGATCGGCACCGCGACCAACAGGACGGCGCCCCACCAGAAGTGCTCCACGAGCCAGCCGCCGAAGATCGGACCCAGGGCGGCGCCGCCGGAAAACCCGGCGGCCCAGATCGCCACGGCCAGCCGCCGCCGGTTCGGCTCCGGAAAGATGTTGCGGATCAGGGACAGGGTGGACGGCATCAGCATTGCCCCGAAGAAGCCAAGCCCGGCGCGGCCGGCGATCAGCCACTCGGCGCTCGGCGCGAACGCCGTCGCAGCCGACACCGCGGCAAAACCCACGCTGCCCACAAAGAGCAGCCTGCGCCGGCCGATCCTGTCGCCCAGGCTGCCCATCGCCACCAGCAGCCCGGCCAGGACCAGGGGATAGG
>JBKPJW010000375.1:0-1300 GCA_046730875.1 Actinomycetota bacterium
CCTGTGCCTGGCGCATCAGATCGGCAATGCGGGAGCGAAGGTCCACGGCTCACCCACCGCCCGAGTTGTAGGTATTGAGGTCGTCGATGTACTGCTGGAACTCAGCCAGTTTGTCCGGGCAGTAGATCTTGATAATCGCGAGCTCGCCCTTAGCGACGCTATCGTTCGCGATCACCGGCCTGTTTCCGGGCCCAGTTGCGCCGTTCGTCAGCTGGCTGTGGAAGGTGGCCCGGCTCAGCGCGTCGTTCGGGTTCGCGCAGACCGCGCCGCCGTCGTCTCCAAGCACCCGGGCTATCTGTTCGCGGGAGGGGGCCGTCCCCCCGGCCGCATTGATCTCCGCGATCAGCTGGTCCGCTTTCGCCAGGGACTGCTGCGTCTCCCTCGCCTGCCGGAACATCACTAAGGCAGTCACGGCGAACAACACGAGCAAGATCACCGAGACGATGTAGATGACCGAGCGGCCCCGCTTGGTGGAGGACTCCATGTGGGTGCTCATGACTCAGTCGCCTCGGTCTGAGCCTCTTGGACGGGAAGCTTCCAGGTGGGCTTGCGGAACTTGTAGAAAAGGAAGGGAACGAGCAGGCCGAGCCCCAGTGCACCGCCGCCCACGATCAGGAAATAGACGAGCGGGTCGCCGCTGCCGAACTGCGACGGCGGAACGAACCCGACGAGTAGGGCGGCCAGGGAGGCTGCGAATCCGACGCCGCACAGCGCGACCAGCATCGGCGCCCGGTAGCCGCGCGGGTGGTCGGGGTCGTTGCGGCGCAGCCGGACCGCGGCCACGAACATCAGCAGGTACATGATCAGGTAGACCTGCGTGGTGATCACCGAGAAGATCCAGTACGTGCTCGAGACATCTGGGATCAGCGCATAGCCGAGCGCGATCACGGTGGTGACTAGCCCCTGAACGACCAGGAGGTTCTGCTGAACCCCGTTCTTGTTCAGCTGTTGCAGGAACGGCGGCAGGTAGCCTTCCTCACGTGAGATCAGCAGCAGGCCCTTCGACGGGCCGGCCAGCCACGTCAGCATGCCGCCAAGGGAGGCAGCGACCAGCATAATGCCGAAGATCGGAGTAAGCCCCTGGAGGTTGAACGACGCCAGCACCGCGTCGAAGGCCTGCATGACACCGGCGGTGAGGGAGAGCTCTTCGGCCGGGACAATCCAGCTGATCGCCAGGGCCGGCAGGATGAAGATGAGCAGTACGAGTCCCATGGCCAGGAACATCGACTTCGGATATTCCTTGGCCGGGTCCTTGAGCGACGACACGTGCACCGCATTCATCTCCATGCCGCTGTAGGAC
>JBKPJW010000376.1:0-6940 GCA_046730875.1 Actinomycetota bacterium
AACGAGGATTCCCAGGACCGCCGTGTAGAGGGCAATGACGACGGCGAACGCGCCGTTGCCTCCGATGTCCGAGAAGAACTCGGCGAGGTGCGAAGAAATGGTCATGCCGCCGCTGCCCGTGGCCTTGGTCAGAATGGCCGCCATCGCGGCGTACAGCGGGAACTGCACGAGGATGCCGGCGGTGGCCGGGACGGCCTTCGTGACCGCCTGCAGGAAGTTCCGCGGCGTTCCGTGCAGGACCAGGCCCAGGATGAGGAAGACCAGCAGATAGCCGTTGAGGCTGCTGACCACGCTGAGGAACGGCTTGGTGAAGAACTGCGAGACGAGCCAGCCCAGTGTGAGGATGCCGGCCAGGATCGGCAGGATCATGCTGTATTCGAGCCATTCGCCCGGCCGGGACCGCGGCGCGGACTCGCTCGGTTCATCGTCCAGGTCCACTCCGAGGTCCTCGGCGGTACGGATCGAGCCGCCCTGCGGCGCAGAGAAGTGCGCGATCACGGTGGTGAGGGCCATCAGGATGACCAGTGTCAGCAGCGACTGCCAGGTGAAGATCGTGGTGCCGAAGTCCAGGATGCCCGTGATCTTCAGCAGCGCCGGCGGCAGTGACGCCGCGGTGGCCTGCAGCTGCGCGGCGGAGGAGGACAGTCCCAGGGCCCAGACGGCGCCGAGACCCATGAACGCCGCCGCGCCCAGGGCACGGTAATCCACGGTCAGGTCCTTGCGGCGGGCGATCGCGCGGGCCAGCAGGCCGCCGAAGATCAGGCTGAGCCCCCAGTTGAGGAAGGAGACGGACATTGAAAGCATGGCCACGAAACTCACCGCCGTCCGCGCGGTCGACGGCACCAGGGCAAGCCTGTTGATGAGCCGCGCCACCGGCGGGGACGTGGCCACGACGTAGCCGGTCAGGACCACCATGGCCATCTGCAGGGTGAAGGCGGTCAGATCCCAGAAGCCGTTACCGAAGGAATCTGCGATCGCCTGCGGCGAGGCGCCGATGGCCAGTGCGGCCACGGCGATGATGACGACGCCGCCGAGGGCGAAGATGTAGGCGTCCGGGAACCACTTCTCCGTCCAGCCCGCCATGCGTTGGGCTATCCGTGCGAGACCGCGTTCTTCGGTTCCGACCTTGGTCACGACTGTGGTTGCCACAGGTGTCCCTCTCCATTGAGTGCGATTTGTTGAGTGCGATTTGTACCCCATGGAGCTTAGTCAAGACGATGGCGGAAGGTGCGCTTATCGGCGGCGGGCACCGGCGCGCCGCGGCCCGTCGGCCTCGTCCAGCCGGCGTCGTTCCTCCTCGGTGGGGGCGCCGCCGCCGAGCCCGGCCGGCATCCACCAGGCCCCGGGGCCGGGGTGGAGGGGGAAGTCTGCAATGCCGGCGTCGATCCCGTGCTGGAGGGCCGTGGCGAGCAGGGCCGTGGCGGGCCGGGCGTCGTCGGCCGGGTCCGGCAGTGAATCCGGAAGGATCGGCTCGCCCACGTGGATGCGGACCGGGGCACGCCAGGCCCGCCGCGGCGAGAAAGCGTGGTGGCGGGTCATCAGCCGGTGGGCGCCCCAGACGGAGACAGGGATGATCGGCACGCCGGCCTCGGCAGCCATTCGCACGGCGCCGGTCTTGCAGCCGCGCACTGTGAAACTGCGGCTCACGCCGGCCTCGGGCTGGACGGCGATGTACTCGCCCTCTTTCAGCCGGGCGACCGCGGCGTCGTAGGCGTGGGCTCCCGATCCGTACCCGACCACGACGTGCCCGGCCGCGCTGACCGCGGGCCCGGCGAACCAGTGGTCCGCGGCGCCCTGGGTGATGAGGAAGCGCAGCTGGGCGCGGCTGTGCCACCACAGCAACATCTCCGCGAAGGCAAAGTCGAGGTAGCCGAAGTGTGTGATTGCGACCACGGCACCGTGGCCGGGCATCACGGGACGCGACGGGGCTCGGCGGACAACTTTCGGGCGGAAATCTTTGAGGCGGGAAACTTGCAGACGGGAAACATCGGCCGGCCCTGGTTGCGGCCCGGGCTGCGGCCCGGGCTGCGGCAGGTGCTCCAGGCCCGTGATGAGGACACGGATCCGGAATAGCCGGCGCAACGCGAGCCCGGTGCGGACGATGAAGCGGTAGAAGTGGTCGTTGGCTTCCGGCCTCCACCTCATCGGCCGCCAACTGAGGCCGTGCCGGGGCTGACCCGGATTCGCCATGTCAGTGCCCGCCCGCCTGTTGCCGGCCCGTGCCGGGCCGGCGGGGCGGCAGGGGCAGGAAGCCGGAGGTGGATTGGATGTATTCCTTATAACCGGGCCGTGCGGACATGGCCCTTTCCGTCAGCGGTTTGCCGGTCTTGCCGGCGAGGGTCCAGATCATCAGGGCGGGGGAGAGGATGGTCAGGATGCCGGGCCACGAATCGGCGGCCACGAGGAAGAGCCCCGCCCAGACGGCGGCGTCGCCGAAGTAGTTCGGATGGCGGGTGTAGCGCCACAGGCCTGTGTTCAGGACCGTGCCGCGCCTGGCGGGATCGGCCTTGAACTGCGCCAGCTGCCAGTCCCCGACCGTCTCGAACACGAACCCAAGGAGCCAGAACAGGACGCCGACGAACGCCAGCCAGCCCACGCTTCCGGTGGCGAACATGCCGACCTGGATGGTGAGCGAGACGAAGAACATCACCAGGCCCTGGGGCAGGTAGACCCGCCGCAGGGCGTAGGCGTTGCGTGATCCGGGTGCCGCGGAGAGCATGTCCACATAGCGCGGATCCTCGTGGCCGCCGCGGGCACGGGCCCCAATGTGGACGGCGAGGCGGATGCCCCACACTGCCACCAGCACCAGAAGCAGCAGCCGGCGGCCGGCGTCGCCGTATCCGGCGGAGAGCAGCCAGGAGATGGCGGCCACCACCACGAAGCCCAGGCCCCAGACAGTGTCAATGACGGAGTGCCGGTGCTGCCGCACGGCAACCGCGAAGGTCAGGGCCAGGAGCGCCACGAGTCCCGCGATGACCCATGGCAGGCTGGCAAAGAAGGCATCAAGCGGGAACGGCGGCAGCACTACACCGGGCATCACAGCACCACCGGCATGCGGGTTCGGGCTGCCGGCACGTCGCTGCGGGGGTCATTCCGAAGGGCGCTGTGAAGGGCGGCCGTAGCGCGGGAAACGTCGGCTCCCGTGGCTTCGCCGAAGGCGTCCAGGACGAAGCCGGACGCCAGAGCATGCCAGAGTGCCGCGCGGCGGACCATGAAATGGCCTGCACCGGTGAGGGCGACGTAGTCAATGGAGGCGGCGACGCCGTCGGCCCGCCGGGCATAGTCCAGGGAGTTCGCCGGACTGGTCCAGCGGTCATTACTGCCATGGATGATCAGGACCCGGCGGTCCGCGACGGGTTTGACCTGCGTGTGGCGGTTGAGCCACGGAGCGAGCGCGACGACCGCTTCGACCTGGGGATCGTCTGCCACGCAGAGGGCCGTGAGGCCGCCCATGGAGTGGCCCAGCAGGTAGACCGGCACGCCGGGATGATCCTGGCTGATCCGGGAGAGCGCCCAGCGGGCATCGCTCACGGGGGACATGTCCTGTCCGTTCCAGCCGCGGTACCGGTTGCGCAGGGTCCATACGGCCAGCCCGTGCCGCCCGCCCTGCCTGTTCAGCGCCCGGGCGAACGGCAGCATCCGGGCGGGGCTCAGGTGCCGGCCGCGGACTGGATCGTAGCTGTCGGCCCGTCCGCCGTGCAGGACCAAGGCCACCGCACGGGTCTCTCCGGCGGCTTCGGCAACGGTCAGCACGGCCTTGGCGGCAGGCCCGGAACGGCCCGCCTCCGGGTCGCGGTCGTCTGGTTTGCGCTTGGCCACGTTTGTGTCCTTCCGGTCCTTAGTCCGTCAATAACCAACCATAGAATGCACGACGGCCTTCCGCCCGCGGTCCCGTGGTTCTCACCAGTCATTCGGAGCCTGGCCCTCGCGGGATGGGCCTCGGGGCGGGCGTACTGACCGGGTTACGCCTAAGTCCGCGGTATTGACCGGGCTACGCCGGAAGACTACGCATGTTCTCGTAAGCCTCCGCACACCATGCCGGCTGGGAGCGCAAAACATCGTGACCGGCGTGCACCGGTACCCCATTGACGGAGCCGTGCACCGCGTGGGCGCAACCGAAACAGCGTTCGCCAACAGGACCATGAAGTTCGCGCCGGTGATTGCGGCTATCTGGCAGGATCCGGCGGAGAACGAGGCGAACATCGCCTGGGTCAGGGAATATGCGGCGGCCCTGCGGCCCCCGTTCGGCGCCGGGCGGCTACATCAATTTCATGGACAACGGTGACCAGCAGCGGGTCTCGGAAAACTACGGTCCCAACTACGGCCGCCTGCCCTAGATCAAGGCCAAGTACGATCCCGAGAACCTCTTCCACATCAACCAGAACATCCTGCCGGGGTAAACCGGGGTAAACCAACCAGATAAGCGGCGGCCGGGCCGTCCCGACTGTTCCGGCCGCCCTAACGGGACGTCTCCATCGCACAGCCTCTTCACCGCACAGCCGTTCGTCTGCACGGCCCTTCATCTCCACAGCCCCTTCATCTGCACAGACGGACCCCGCCCACGCCGTAAAGTTTCCGGCATGAGGTTGAACTGCTAATGGGCGCCGGACACTCGCACGGGCACACTGATGATTTCGAGCCGGAACCCCGGACCCTGGCGGCACGGAGGAAGGCCAACTGGATCCTGGCCGCCGTCCTGATCCCGCTGACGCTGCTGACGCTTGCGGCCATGGCGTTGATGTGGCCGTCAGGAAGCAAAGAGGGCATCACGCTGGCCAGCCCCTATGCGGTGGCCCCGGGTGTGACGTTCGACACAGGCAAGATCCAGCGGGTCGTCGTCGGCAGCTGTTCGGATGCCCCGGCAAGCGGTGACGCCGCCGCGCAGCCCCCGCAGCAGGGCTCGGATTGCACTTTCGCCTACACCGAGCCCGACAAGGGCGGCAACCCGGTGAAAGTGGTCATCAATCCGGACATCGCGAAATCCCACGGCGTGAAGCCCGGCGACGACATCCGCTACTTGAACCTCTCCAAGGCGCAGGGAGTTAGCGCCGACCAGGGCACGCCGGCTTATGTCTTCGTCGACTTTGTCCGGACACTGCCCATCATCTTCCTCGCCTTGCTCTACGCCTTGGTGGTGATTGCGGTGGCGCGCTGGCGCGGCCTGCGGGCCCTGATCGGACTGGCCGGCGCCTACGTCGTGCTCGTCTCTTTCATGCTGCCCGGCCTGGTCGAGGGCAAGCCGCCGCTGCTCCTGGCGCTGGTGGGTTCCACGGTGATCATGATCGGGGTGCTGTACTTCGCTCATGGCTTCTCCGCCCGGACGTCCACGGCGTTGCTGGGAACGATGTTCGGCCTTGCCATTACCGCGCTGCTGGCTGCCTGGGCCACCGACGCCGCTAATCTCGCCGGTGTGGGTAGCCACGACGCCGCCACGATCACCAACATGTCGGACCACATCTCGATCTCCGGCATCATCTTGTGCGGGCTGATCATCTCCGGTCTGGGTGTGCTCAATGACGTCACCATCACCCAGTCTTCGGCTGTCTGGGAATTGTGGGAACTCGCGCCCGAAACGAGTGCCCGGCAGCTCTTCGCATCCGCGATGCGGATCGGCCGGGACCACATCGCCTCCACGGTCTACACCATCGCGTTCGCCTACGCCGGCGCGGCCCTGCCGGTCCTGATCCTGGTCATGCTCTACGAGCGGCCGCTCGGGGACGCCCTCACCAGCGCCGAACTGTCCGAGGAAGTCATCCGAACCCTGGTTGGCTCCGTCGGGCTCGTCCTGGCCGTGCCAGTCACCACCCTCATCGCCGTGCTGGTGGTCAAGGCCACAGGGATCAGGGGCGGCAAGACCTCCGGTGCAGCGCCCGCGAGGGTTGCCGTCGGCGTCGGGGCCTCCGCGGAGGTCGCCTCTCCGCACGGGGCCTCTGCGGAGGGCACGGGCGGCGGGTCCGGGGACGGGTCCGCCGATGGCGGATCCGCGGGGATCATGCCGGATGACGCCGGTGCCGGACCTGGCACGCGCCGCGGGCGGCGTGCCGCCCTGCGCAGCTGACCCCCCGGGTTCTCGCGCATCCGCCGGCTTCCCGGGGGGCCGGAGAATTCCAGATATCCCGAGGTTTCCACATAGCCAAAGCGGGAACGGGCCGATTTGCCCGTCTTTGAGACAATGGTCAGGTGACTGTCGTAGCAACGCCTCCCGCCCCCAAGCTGGAACTCCCGCCCCTGAAGCTGGGCCCGATCACCGTGGACACCCCCGTGATCCTGGCTCCCATGGCGGGCATCACCAACTCCGCCTTCCGCAGGCTGTGCCGTGAATACGGCGGCGGCCTGTACGTGGCTGAGATGGTCACCTCGCGCGCCCTCGTGGAACGCACGCCGGAGTCGCTGCGGATCATCTCCCACGACGACGACGAGAAAGTCCGTTCCGTGCAGCTCTACGGCGTGGATCCGGTAACCGTCGGCCAGGCCGTCCGGATGCTGGTTGAGGAAGACCGCGCGGACCACATCGACCTGAACTTCGGCTGCCCCGTGCCCAAGGTGACCCGGCGCGGCGGCGGCTCCGCCCTGCCGTGGAAGATCGACCTCTTCACGTCCATCGTGCAGACCGCGGTGAAGGAAGCCTCCAAGGGCAACATTCCGCTGACCATCAAGATGCGCAAGGGCATCGACGAGGACCACCTGACGTACCTCGATGCCGGCCGGATCGCCCGTGATTCCGGCGTGGCCGCCGTCGCCCTTCACGGCCGGACGGCCGCACAGTTTTATTCCGGCCAGGCGGACTGGTCCGCTATTGGCCGGCTGCGTGAGGCGCTGCCGGACATTCCCGTCCTCGGCAACGGAGATATCTGGTCCGCGGAGGACGCCGTCCGGATGGTCCGCGAAACGGGCGTGGACGGCGTCGTCGTCGGCCGCGGCTGCCAGGGCCGGCCCTGGC
>JBKPJW010000377.1:0-1846 GCA_046730875.1 Actinomycetota bacterium
GGCCCGCCGCGTCCAGCCGCGAGAACAGCGCAGGGTTGGAGGCCTTGGCCGCCTGGCGCACCACAAGATCGGTGATGTTGGTGTTCGGATCAACATTCACCAGGGGCGGGACAATGATTTCTCGCACAACAGCTCCTTTGGTATCCATAGGCCCGCAAGGGGTACGGCTAAGCCTAGTATGCGGCCCCCCGATGGTGTGTTCTGCGACACCTACTGACGAGTAACTTTACGGTCAGGCCTGCTGTTCCGCCAGTCGCGGGCGGTGCGGACACCGGCAGCGGGTCATGCGGCGTTGCCACGCCGCCGGGCCTGGGGCGGATGCGCCCGCCCCGTGAATACAATGAGGGATCATGCAGATACCAACACCCGGCCGGCAGTCCGGCCTGCGCCGCCGGACCGCCGCGTGGCGAAGCAGGACCCTGGCCGGAGCGGCGACCGCCGCGGCCGGTCACGACTTCCGCTCCCAGTTGCGGCTGGGCCGCAAGGGCCTGGCGATCGGTGTGGATATCGGCGGAACCAAGGTAGCTGCCGGCGTCGTCGATGCCGAGGGCAGGATCCTCAGCCAGGCCAAACGCTCCACCCCGGGGAACGACCCGCGCGCCGTGGAGCAGGTGATCGTCGAACTCGTCCGGGAACTGGGCTCGGGCCACCGGATCTGGTCCGTGGGAATCGGCGCCGCCGGCTGGATGGACCTCGACGGCGCCACAGTACTCTTCAGCCCGCATCTGGCATGGCGCAACGAACCCCTGCGCGAGAACCTGCAGCGGCTGCTGCGCCGCCCTGTCCTGCTGACCAACGACGCCGACGCCGCCGCCTGGGCGGAATGGCGCTTTGGTGCCGGGCAGGGACAGAGCCGGCTGGTCTGCATCACCCTTGGCACCGGGATCGGTGGTGCCATGGTCATGGATGGACGGCTGGAACGCGGCCGCTTCGGTGTGGCGGGGGAGTTTGGCCACCAGATCATCATGCCGGGTGGCCACCGCTGCGAGTGCGGCAACCGCGGCTGCTGGGAACAATACGCCTCAGGGAACGCCCTCGGCCGGGAGGCCCGGGAACTGGCCGCCGCGAATTCCCCGGTTGCCCAGGAACTGCTCAAGGCCGTGGACGGCGACGTGGGAGCCATTACGGGCGTGATCGTGACGGATCTGGCTAAGGACGGGGACCGGACATCCCGGGAACTCCTCGAGGACGTCGGAGAATGGCTGGGCCTTGGCCTGGCGAACCTTGCCGCTGCGCTGGATCCCGGGAAGTTCGTGATCGGCGGCGGACTGTGTGACGCCGGCGAGCTGCTGGTCGGCCCCGCCCGGAAAGCCTTTGAACGGAACCTCACCGGCCGCGGCTTCCGGCCCGCGGCCGAGATCGACCTCGCGGCCCTTGGACCCAACGCCGGACTGATCGGGGCGGCCGACCTCTCCCGGGTCAGCAGCCGAATGCACACCTGACACGGCGGAAATAGCCATTGGCCGGCGGGCGGAGTTCCGGCAGAGATCCGGTCGAACAGCCCGCGGACAAGCGGGGAGCCAATAATCGGCCGGGCTAGACGCGCGCCCCGTCGTCGTGTTCGTCCTTCTCGCCCGGCAGCTTCATGATCAGGAATACCAGCGACGCCGCGAAGGCGACCACCATGCCAAGGATCGCCAGCATCGGGGCCGAACGCCAGAACATCGCGGAAAGCACCAGCGCAATCGGGCCGCCCACGGCGCCAATCCAGGCAAGGACGGTCAGCGGATCCGCCCCAGCCAGGCTGGGCGGATCCTCCGGGACGAAGGCACCGTCGTCGTCGTCGGACTCATAGTCGCGGGGGCCGGCCGCGGTGTCCGGTACATCGTTGCCGCCAGTAGCCGGT
>JBKPJW010000378.1:0-4783 GCA_046730875.1 Actinomycetota bacterium
GACCTGGTCACGGCTTATCTCTACGCCCGCCATGAGGAATGGCTGGGGCTGTATCGGGCAAGGCGGGACGCGGCAGCAACACCCGCCGAACGTGTCCTGGCTGTCTTTGATGCCTACGCCGACCACGCTGATCTCGCCTACGAGCATGGCTTCCGCGGTTGCGGCCTGCTGAACGCGGCGGCCGAACTCCCTGCCGGGGATCCCGGACGGGCGGTGGTCCGGCAGCACAAGGAGGAGGTTGAAGCGCTGCTGTCGGGGCACCTGGCCGAGCTGCTGACGCATTCGGCCGGACAGGCGGCTCCCCTTGCGCGGCATCTGGCCTTCCTCCTTGAAGGCGCCATGGCCCGCGCCGGTCTTGAAGGTGATGACCGCTGCATTCTGGAGGCTCGGCGTATCGCGGCCAGCCTGATCGGCGATCTGTGAGGGCGGCGGGTTTCCAGGGCGGCACCTGGGGCGCGCTGTTTGTCCTCGCCGCGTCTGTGTTGTGGGGCACCACCGGCACGGCCGCCACGTTCGCCCCGGACGTGAGCCCGCTCGCAATCGGGGCGGTAGCCATGGGATTCGGCGGCCTGCTGCAGACGGCGATCGCGGCGCGGCCAATGAGGACGTACAGCACGTCCCTACGCGGCCAATGGCGCACCGTGGCGTTGGGCGCGCTGTCCGTTGCACTGTATCCGCTGGCTTTTTATTCTTCCATGCATCTAGCCGGCGTGGCGGTGGGGACGGTCGTCTCGATCGGTTCAGCTCCGCTCGCGTCCGCCGTGATCGAACGCGTCATGGACAAGAGGCGGTTTACGGGCCGGTGGGCGGCCGGTGCGGTCCTCGGCGTCTTTGGCGCCGTCCTGTTGTGCATCGCCGACGCCGGCAGCGCTGATGCAATAGCGGTGGCGGACACAGGATGGTCCACACCGGCAGGCATTGCGCTGGGGCTGCTGGCCGGGTTGACCTACGCCCTCTATTCCTGGGCCGCGCACCGCCTGATCGCCACGGGCGTACCCTCCCGTGCAGTGATGGGAACCGTCTTCGGCTTCGGCGGCCTCCTGCTCCTGCCCGTGCTTGCGGCCACGGGGGCTCCCCTCGTTGAGTCCTGGCAGAACCTCGCGGTGGGCGTGTACATGGCGGTCGTCCCCATGTTCGCCGGCTACGTACTGTTTGGCTGGGGCCTGGCCCGGGTGCGTGCCAGCACGGCCACCACACTGTCCCTCACTGAGACTGTGGTGGCGGCGCTCCTCGCCGTCGTGGTGGTGGGGGAACGCCTTCCGGCGCTCGCCTGGGCCGGCGCCGCGCTGATTGCCGGCAGCCTGTTCGTCCTGACATTGCCGGGCATGCGGGCGCGCCCGGACGCCGACGCTCCTGCGATCGAACCGGAAGCTGTAGTCGCGGCGCCGGGTGCCGCCGTCGCCCGCAGCGACCGCCGGTAACCCGCCGGGCTGGCCACCCACCGGGCTGGCCACCCACCGGGCCGGCAACCCACCGGCGCCGCGCGGCCCGCGGACGACGACGGCTGGCTAGGTTACGGCCTCGGCCTCCGCCAGCTTGATCATGCGAAGTTCGTCCGCCACGGCGCGGGAAGGCCAATAACCACTCGCCAGCATCCTGGCCCGGCTTTGATCCGCTGCCGGGAAGATCTTCTCGAGCAACCCGGCCGCGTAGAGCAGGGCGGTCAGGGCCGCAGTCCTGGGATCGGACCCGCCCGAAGCGGACACGCCTGAACCCGATGCGCTCGAATCGGACCCGCCGGAACCTGACGGAGAGCCACTAAGTGCGGCCTGGATCCTCTGCAAGAGCGCCGCTTCCGGAGCGTGGTCCTTCTCCGGATACCGGACGGTCCTGAACAGGCCAAGGTGCCGTTCGCCGACATGGTCCACGATGCCCAGCGAGGCCATCCCCTCGTACATACGGCGCAGCTCCGCGCGGCTCTCCAGCATCGCGACCCACCGCTTGGGAGTGTGCGGCCGTGATTTGTCACGGATGAGTTCCAGCTGGTGCTGGAAGTCCGTGTGCGGGGCGGTCCCCGTAGCCTTCACATGCTTACCCTGCAGCTCGATGGCGCCGAGCAGATCCAGCTCGGCCAGTATTGCCCCTGCCACCACGGCCCTGAGCACGGACTGCTCCACCTTGGGCTCGCCGTCCTTGTCGTTTGTTGCCAAGAGGAGCACAGCCTGGGGAAGGTTCAGTTCCTCCGCCTTCGGTGTTTCAGCGTTCATACGATCATGGTGGCCCAGTCCGGCGGCCACCACAATGAGGATTTACAAGCCTGAAACGCAAATCCCTAGTCGCAAACGAAATTGCATAGTAGATTGGATGCAATCAGCCTTGCAGAGTGATCCACGTTACAGAAGAGGTCCGGACTTGAACAACAACGCGGTCGACCTGCGAGCCGACGGGACCGACGGCAATGGCGCGGGGAACGTCACGCATGCCTGGCTCGGTGACGTGCTTCCGGACGTTCCGCTGTCCAAGGCCCAGAGCCGGGTAGTCGATGTCATCGGCCGCAATCCGCAGCTCTCCTCGTATGCCGATATTGCGGAGATCGCCCAGCGCGCCGACGTGAACAACTCCACGGTGGTCCGCGCGGCCCAGCATCTGGGCTACCGTGGCTGGCCTGATCTTCAGCGCGAACTGCGCTCCCGGTACCTCGTGATGATCTCCACCGAGGACACCCTGACCGAGCACGGCGAACACCGCAGCCCGCTCCATGACGCGCTCAATCACGACATCGAGAACCTGCGCCTGACGCTGGACTCCAATACGGCCGACGACGCCGAGGCAGCCATCGCTGCCATGGCCGCCGCCAGGTCCATCACCGTCCTCGGGCTGGGCTCCTTCGCCGGGCCCGCCAGCGTGATGGCGCACCTCGGCTCCACGATGGGCTACCCGATCACCCTGGAGAACCGCGGCGGCGTCCACCTCGCGTCCAGCACCAACACCTTGGGGGAGGGCGATGTCCTGGTGGTCATCAACATGTGGCGCTCGGTCCGGCAGATCATCGTCACCGCCGAAGCCGCCAAGCAGGCAGGCGCCACGGTCATTGCCATCAGCGACATGCGCCGCGGCCGCCTGGCGGCTGCGGCCGACCACCTCCTGGTGGTGGCCTCGGAAGGAATCTCGTTCTTCCAGTCCGTCACCGCCGCAAACTCCCTGGTCTACGGCCTGCTCGCGGGCATGGAGGCAGCGCACCCCGAACGCAGCCGCGCCGCCATCCGCCGCACCCAGCAGCTGTGGAAAGACCTGGACATCTACCTCGACTGACCCGCGCCCCCTTGACCGGCACGGCTGACCCGCCAAGCCACGCCCCAAACCCGCAGACCCATTTTCAGGAGTACCTCATGAACACCAGCACCGACCGCCGCATAGCCGTCATTGGCCTCGGCGCCATGGGCGGAGCAATGGCCGCCACACTTCACAGGGCCGGCTGGGCAGTCACCGGCTTCGACCCCTCCGAGCCAGCCCGGGCTGCCGCGGCCGACACGGGCATTCCCACCACTGACAGCCTTGCCGATCTCGCCGGCACCCCGTACGCGGTACTCTCCTTGCCCGCCGCCAGCATCGTGGAAACCACTGTGCCGCAGCTCCTGGCTGCACCAGGAACCGTGGCGATCATTGACACCACCACCTCCGAACCGGCCACCAGCCAGCAGATGGCAGCCCTGGCCCAGGCACAGGGCGCAGCCTTCGTCGACGCGCCGGTCTCCGGCGGCCGCGACGGCGCAGCGACCGGATCCCTGAGCGCGTTCGTCGGGGCCACCGACTCGGGCCTTGCCGCCGCGGAGCCGGTACTGCTCGCACTCACCGGCGGCAAGTACAGCCACATCGGCGGCCCCGGCAGCGGCAACGTGGTCAAGCTCCTCAATAACGTCCTGGCCGCGGCCAACCTGGTCTCGGTCGGTGAGGCCCTTGGCGTCGCCAAGGCCTACGGCATCGATCCCGCCAAGGCGGCGGCCAGCATCAGTGAGGCCTCCGGCGGCAGCAAAGTCTCCGCGAACATGTACCCGAACTGGGTACTCACCGGCACCCACGATTCAGGCTTTTCCCTGGGCCTCATGGCCAGGGACGCCGCCCTCGCCATACAGGTCGCCGCCCAAATCGGCGAAAGCCCGGCCCTGCTGGCAGCCGTCGCGGACCAGTGGCAGGAGGCCCTGGCCGTCCTCGGACCGCGCGCGGACTTCACCGAAATCGCCAGGACCGTCGCCCCGGCCATCACCCCCGCCGGCGCACCCGACAACTCAAGCGGCACCACCGCCGTCGCCTAAGCCCCCCAGCCACAAAGGAACACCACATTGAGCATCACCACAGCACCCACTTCCTCCTCAGCCGCCACCGCGCGAGCGGTCCTGGACGCCGCCTTCCCGGCCGGACTCGGGGCCTTCTTTGACGGCAGGACCGTTACCGGCAGCGGGGAGAGCATCACGCTTACCGCAGCGGCCACCGGGGAACCATTTGCCAGTTACGCCGACCCCGGAGCCGAGGGCGCCAACGCCATCCTGGAAAGCGCGACGGCGGGCGCGGCGGCCTGGGGCGGTATGAACGGCTTCGAACGGGCCGCTATCCTGCGCAACGTCAGCCGCGTTGTGGAAGCCCACGCGGAGGAACTGGCCATCCTCGAATCCGCCACCACGGGAAAGCCCATCCGCGACGCCCGCGTCGAAGCCGCCAAGGTCGCCGAGATGTTCGGCTATTACGCCGGCTGGGCGGACAAGCTGACCGGGCAGACCATTCCGGTTCCCGGGCCGTGGCACACCTACACTGAACGCGTCCCGTGGGGCGTCGTGGTCGCCATCAC
>JBKPJW010000379.1:0-2887 GCA_046730875.1 Actinomycetota bacterium
TGTCGTTGAGCTCCAGGCTGGAGGCACCTTCGAGCTTGAAGGTGGCCAGGTCCAGCTTGCCGGAGACGCTGCGGACCATCGCCTGGACGGTGCGGGTGCCGTGCTTGACCAGGACCTTCTGGCCCTCGCGGAGCGGCTTCGGGGACAGCCAGCACAGGGCGGCGTAGACGTCGGCCGAGGCTTCGCGGACGGTCCCGGCTGCGGCGATGGTGTCACCGCGGGCGACGTCGAACTCGTCGGCCAGGCGGATGGCCACCGACTGCGGCGCCACGGCTTCGGTGAGTTCGCGGCCCGCGAAGTCGATCCCGATGACCGTGGTGGTGCGGGGGTCCTGGCCGGGGGTCAGCACGCTGACCTTGTCGCCCACCTTGACCGAGCCCTCGGTGATCTGCCCGGCGTAGGCGCGGTAGTCGCGGTATGCCTCGGCGTCGAGCCCGCCCGCGATCGCGTCCGGCGCCAGCGCGCCCTGCGGCCGGACCACCAGCTGAACCGGGAACCGGAAGCTCTCCAGGTGGCTTTCGAGTTCGTCGGCGGCCGGCAGGGTCTCGAGGACCTCGAGCAGCGCGGGACCGGTGTACCAGGGGGTGCGCTCGGAGCGGTCCACCACGTTGTCGCCGTCGAGCGCCGATACCGGGATGACCAAAAGGTCGGTGATTCCGTCGGAACCGAGCCCGAGTTCGCGCCCCACCTGCTGGACGTCCGCCTCGATCTCGCGGAAGACGTCCTCGCTGAAGTCCACGAGGTCGATCTTGTTCACGGCGACAATTACGTGGGCCACCCGGAGCAGCTGCAGCACGGACAGGTGCCGGCGGGTCTGCTCCAGGACACCCTTGCGGGCGTCGATGAGCACGACGACGGCGTCCGCGGTGGACGCGCCGGTCACCGTGTTCTTGGTGTACTGCACGTGCCCGGGGCAGTCCGCGAGGATGAAGCTGCGGCGGTCCGTGGCGAAGTAGCGGTAGGCAACGTCGATGGTGATGCCCTGCTCGCGCTCGGCGCGCAGGCCATCGGTCAGGAGGGCCAGGTCGATCCCGCCAGCGGAGCCGCCAAAGCCGCGGTCCGCGGACGTGCGGGCAACGGCGTCGAGCTGGTCGGCCAGGATCGCCTTGGAGTCGTGCAGGAGCCTGCCCACGAGGGTGGACTTGCCGTCGTCGACCGATCCGGCGGTGGCGAAGCGGAACAGGGAAGCGTGCGCCAGGGGCGCGTCGTCAAGAAGGGCGGCCGCGCGGGCGGTGTCGATTTCGGTGCTCATTAGAAATAGCCATCCTTCTTGCGGTCTTCCATGGCGGCCTCGGAGATGCGGTCATCCGCACGGGTGGCGCCACGTTCGGTGATGGTAGAGGCGGCAACTTCGATCACGACGTCGCGCACGGTGGCCGCGGCGGATTCAACGGCGCCGGTGCAGGACATGTCGCCGACGGTCCGGTAGCGGACGGTCTTGGTGATGACGTCCTCATCCGGGCGGGGCTGGGAAACTTCGCCCACTGCACGCCACATGCCGTCGCGGGCGAAGACCTCGCGATCGTGGGCGTAGTACAGGCCCGGCAGCTCGATGTTTTCGCGCTCGATGTAGCGCCAGACGTCCAGTTCGGTCCAGTTGCTGATGGGGAACGCCCGGACGTGCTGGCCCACGGTGTGGCGGCCGTTGTAGAGGTTCCACAGCTCGGGGCGCTGGTTGCGGGGGTCCCACTGGCCGAACTCGTCGCGCAGGCTCAGGATGCGCTCCTTGGCGCGGGCCTTGTCCTCGTCCCGGCGGCCGCCGCCGAAGACGGCGTCGAACTTGTTGCGCTGGATCGCGTCCAGCAGCGGCACGGTCTGCAGCGGGTTGCGGGTGCCGTCGGCACGCTCGGCCAGCTCACCGGAATCGATGAACTCCTGGACGGACCCGACGACGAGCTTGAGGCCCAGCCGTTCCACGGTGCGGTCGCGGAAGTCGATGACCTCCGGGAAGTTGTGGCCGGTGTCCACGTGCAGCACCGGGAAGGGCACCTTGCCGGGCCAGAACGCCTTGGTGGCCAGGTGGAGCATGACCACGGAGTCCTTGCCGCCGGAGAAGAGCAGCGCAGGCTTCTCGAACTCGGCGACAACCTCGCGGATGATGTGGATGGCCTCGGACTCGAGGGTGTCCAGGCTGGAAAGGCGTGTGGAAACGGGAGCGTCGGTCACCTGTGTGGGCTCCTCAGTCAGGAAAGTGCTCATACGTGTAGTCCGCATTCTGTCTTGTCGGTTCCTGCCCAGCGGCCGGCGCGGGGATCATCGCCGGGCGCCACCTTGCGCGTGCAGGGCTGGCAGCCAATGGACGGGTAGCCCTGTGAAAGCAGCGGGTTGACGGGAAGGAGGTTGTCTTCGGAGTACTGCACCAGCTGGTCGAAGGTCCAGGCGGCCACCGGGTTGACCTTGACCAGACCGTTGGCCTCGTCCCACGTGATCAGCGGCGTGTTGGTGCGGGTGGGGGCCTCGTCGCGGCGGACGCCGGTGAACCAGAGCTCGTAGCCGGCGAGGGTGCGGCGCAGAGGCGCCACCTTCCGCAGGGCGCAGCACTGTGCGGGGTCCCGGGCGAAGAGGTCTTTGCCCAGGAGCCGGTCCTGCTGCTCCACGGTATTCTCGGGCAGGACGTCCACGATGTTCACGCGCAGGTTGGCCGCGACCTCGTCGCGCGTCGCGTACGTCTCGGGGAAGTGGTAGCCGGTCTCCAGGAACAGGACGTCGACGCCGGGCAGCTGGTCCGCGACCAGCGCCGGCAGGACCGCATCGGCCATGGAGCAGGCGACGGCGACGGCGGGCAGGTCGAAGTTGCGCTCCACCCAGGCGATGACGTCGCGGGCGGGGGCGTCCCAGCCGAGCTCGGCCGCGCCGGATTCGGCGAGGGCTTTGAGCTCATCGTGGG
>JBKPJW010000380.1:0-5935 GCA_046730875.1 Actinomycetota bacterium
GCCAGTGCGACCGGCAGCGTCATGGCCTGGATCGGGAAGGGGTGGGTGATGCCGGCGTCCGCCAGGGACTCCACGATGTCTGCGCGGACATTGAAGTCAGCGAAGGTTTTTTCGGCAATCTCGTGCGGCTTTTCGTCCGAGATGATGGTTTCTTCGGGCTCGATGGTCTCCGTGCCGGAATCATCGATCAGAAGCTGGTGCGTGTGCAATTCACTCACAGGGGAGTTTCCTTATTCATTTTGGGCTGCGCTGCTTGCTCAACGGGGCCGGCCAGTGGCCGTTCCGGAGCACGCTCAGGCGCGCAAGCAATTCCAGTGGAAGCCGATCGCGGGCTATCTAAATGCTGGCACTGGGGACCAGCGGGTGGATCTCAAGATCGCGTAGGGGCGGGCTTGTTGAATTCGAAAATCATGGAAATCAACGACCGGGCATCCATTTCTACTTCTCCAGTCTAGCTGTACAAGGCGTGGATCCTCGACTGGACCCGTGATCATGCCGCGGGAGAACCCCGGCTGGGGACGGTTGGCGCGACCGGCAGGGGCCCGTCAGCCCACGAGCTCCAGCTGGATTTCACGCGTGGCGATGTCCGAGGAGACCACCCGTACCCGGACCTGGGTACCCGGTTCCAGCTCACCGGGGCACCGTGCGGTGACGGCGGGTTCGGCGATTTGGACCATCCCGGATGGCCCGTTCCCGTTCCCGTTCGCCTTGCCGCCGTTCCCGTTGCCGTTGGCCTTAGTGCCGTTCCCGTTGCCGTTGCCGTTGGCTTTAGTGCCGTTCGCCGTTTTGGAGCTGGAGATGACGATTGCGTCGAATTCCTGACCGACGTGGTTGACGAGCAGCGCCGCTTCCACGGTGTCCAGCGAGAGCCGCTCCAGTTTCGCGGCAAGCTGGTCCGAGGTGGCCATGATGGCGGGGAGGGAGGGCAGGGCCTCCCGGGCCCAGGCCGGAACCTCGGTGCCATTGCTGAGGGCCTCGCACAGGACCAGCACGAAGCGGTCCACCAGTCGCCGCAGCGGCGCCGTGGAATGGGCGTAGGCGGCACCGATGGCGGACTGCACGGCGGCCTCCGGCACCATGCCGTCGAAGGGCGTGTAGCCGGCGCCGCGGAAAAGCATGCCGGCCGAGTGCACAATAGCCAACTGCCGCGGGTCCGTGGGGTCGAGGGTCCGCAGATACTCCCCGTAACCCATTTCTCCGTCCCAGGGCTTGCCGAGGGCGTGTGTCTGGCGGTGGAAGTGCCGCAGCGACGCCTCGTCCGGGGCAGGCATTGTGCGCAGGATGCCCACCTTGCCCTGAAGCATGAGTGCAGCAGCCGCCATTCCGGTCATGAGGGAAATCTGGGCGTTCCAGTCCTCCACCGGCAGCGGCGGGACCGCGACGATCCGGTAGCCGCCGTCGGGCAGTTGCTGGATCTCCTGTTCCGGCATATTCAGGCTCGCGCCGCCGCGAAGCCGTTCCAGCTCAACCCGCTTGATCCCCACCTCTTTGAGCAGCTGCAGCACAGGCGCGGCCGTGCCGGCGTCGAGCTCGGCCTGGACGCCCTTGTAGTTAAGCTTCGCGCGGCTGCGGACCTGGGCCCGGCGCACGAGGACCGAGGTCACCTCCGCCGCGGCGTCGAGCTCGAATTCCCAGACGAATGCCGCGCACAGCTGTCCGGCAAGCAGGCTGCCGGCGGCTTCGCTGATGATCTCCGGGTGCAGCGGGATCCGTCCGTCCGGGGTGTAGAACGTCTGCCCGCGGCGCCGGGTCTCGGCGTCGAGCGCCCCGCCCGGAGCGACGAATGAGGGGACGTCGGCGATGGCGTAAAACACCTTGTAGCCCGAGCCATTCCGCTCGATAAACAGCGCCTGGTCGAGGTCGGTGGACGACGCCGGATCGATCGTCACGAACTCGACATGCGTAAGGTCCAGGTCGGGCAGCTTGTGCTCGGCCACTGCCGCTTCCGCGTCGCGCAGCACGTCCTCGGGGAACGGACCGGGCAGCTCCAGCGTGGTGCGCAACGCCTTGAGGGCCCCGGCAAGCTGGTTCTGCTGCTCGTGGACGCTGGGGGTCAGGCGATGATGGGACACGAAAATCAGGGTAGCTCGAATTCCGCCATTAGTCTTGGATGATGAGCGCAACTCCGGACGATCCTGCCCTCTACAACAGCTTCCTGGCGGATCTGCTGGGAGCGATGGCCTATGGCGAACTTTCAGCCTTCGAGCGGCTTTCCTCCGATGCCCGGTATTCGCCCACGCTGCATGACCGTGCCGTGCTGGGCAGGATGGCGGTGGTCGAGTTCCAGCATTACGAACTTGTCAGGGCCCGGCTCGAGGACATGGGCCTCGACACAGAGGCTGCCATGCTGCCGTTCCAGCCCTCGGTGGACCACTTCCATGAGCGCACACGTCCGGCGGACTGGTACGAATCGCTCATGAAGGCCTACGTGATCGACACGGTCTCTGCGGACTTCTATCGCGCCGTCGCCCGCTATGTCGACGCGGCGACCCGGGAGCTGATCGGCCAGGTACGCTCCACCAGCGAGTCCACCTCCGTGCTGCAGGAGCGCCTCAAGACCGCCCTGGCCGATGATCCCCGGCTGGCATCGCGACTGGCGCTGTGGGCAAGGCGCCTCCTGGGCGAGGTCCTGACCCATGCCCAGCGGGTGAGCCTCGATCACGCGTTCCTCGCCGGACTGACAGGACTGGACGACGCCGGCGCCAGGGATTTGTTCAGCGCACTATCGGCCGAACTCGCAGGGGACCACGCGCGGCGGATGGCAGGCCTGGGGCTCGCCGGGTAGCTTCGCCGGGACAGCCGGCGGGGACTCGGCAGGTAGGCCCGCGAGGAACCTTGCCCGAAACCCGGCCCGAAGGTTCCCCGCGATTCTGCGCGGAGCCGGCCGGAAAGCGACCGCGATCCCGGTAAGCGCCTGCGATCCTGCTTAGAAAGCGGCTGCGTCCAGCGCTGCCAGCAGTTCACCCGCGGCGTGGGCCGGATCATCGGCGTCGGTGATCGCCCGGACCACCACGATCCGCCGGGCGCCGGCGTCGACCACCTGCTCCACGTTGCCGAGGTCGATCCCGCCGATTGCGAACCACGGCACGCCGCCGTCAACCTTGACGGTGCCCTCAGCTTCTGCCTGGCCGATTACCTGGGCGGCGTAGCGCACCAGGTCGAGGCCGACGGCGGCGCGTCCCGGCTTGGTGGGAGTCGCCCACACGGGCCCCACGCAAAAGTAGTCAAGTCCCTTGCGGCCGGGCGCGGCCGCAATGGCCGCATCCACCTGTTCCGGGCTGTGGGTGGACAGCCCGATCACGGCGTCCTTGCCGAGGAATCCACGGGCGGCGTCGAGCGGAATGTCCTTCTGGCCGATGTGGAACACCGGTGCCCCGGACAACGAAGCAATGTCCGCCCGGTCGTTGACGGCCCACAGCCGCCCATGGCGCTGGGCTGCGGTGTGCAGGACCGCAAGGAGCTCCAGTTCCTCGGCCGCCTCGAGCGATTTGTCCCGCAGCTGGATGATGTCCACCCCGCCAGCGAAAGCGGCGTTCACGAAGTCTTCGAAGTCGCCGCGATCCCTGCGGGCGTCGGTGCACAAGTACAGGCGGGCGGTGGTGTGGAGGGAGTCCTGGCTCATGACACCAGCCTAGTTCCTCTAAACTGGGCGCATACCGCGGGAGCCCGCAGCAGCTGTGTCAGCGCTGCACGGCTGAGAGGGCGTCAGAGCCGACCGCTTGACCTGATCCGGTTAGTACCGGCGTAGGGAAGGAATTTTTTATGGGCACAAGTGCCGGGCGTTCAGCCGAGGCAGCAGATGACGCCGCTACCGGCAATTGTGACATAGGGCCCGGTTCCCCGGAGCGAATCACCGCGGGGGACATCACCGCAGGCATTACTCCGGACATCACCGCCGACGTTGCGGTGATCGGCGGCGGCGTGATCGGCCACGGCATTGCCTTCGAGGCCAGCCGCGCAGGCCGGTCCGTGGTCCTGATCGATGACGCTCCCGGCAGCGGAGCCAGCTGGGCCGCCGCCGGCATGCTCGCCCCCGTCAGCGAGCTGCACTACCAGGAGGAGCAGCTCCTGGAACTGATGCTTGAGTCCTCCGGACTGTGGCCCGGGTTCGCTGCCGGAATCGACGCCGGCGATGCCGGCACTGAATCCGGGACCGGTACCGGTTACCTGACGACGCCGACGCTCGCCGTCGGGGCCGATGCGGCGGACCGGCGCGCGCTCGCGGACCTCAGAGAAGTCCAGCAGGCCTGCGGCCTCACCGTGGAACCCCTGACAGTGCGCGAAGCCCGCCGCCGGGAGCCCCTGCTGAGCCCCGGCATCTCGTGCGCCTTCGACATCCCGGCCGACCACCAGGTGGATCCGCGCCTGCTGATCGCCCGGCTTGCCCACCTGCTCGAGGCGGAGGGTCGCGGCAGCTTCGTCCGGAAACGCGCCGCGGGGCTGCTGTGGCAGGACGGACACGTTGCCGGGGTTCACTTGGCAGGAGGCGGTTCCGTGCGGGCCGCGGAAACCGTCGCGGCGAACGGGCTCGGCGCCGCCGGGCTCGACGGGCTGCCTGCCGGGCTGGCGCTGCCGCTGCGGCCGGTCTATGGCGATATCCTCCGGCTCCGCGTGCCATCGCACCTCCAACCGCTACTCACCGCCACCGTGCGGGGTATGGTGCGCGGGGTGCCGGTATACATCGTTCCCCGCCAGGACGGCACCGTGGTGATCGGTGCCACCCAGCGCGAGGACGGCCCGTCAGATCCACGCGCCGTTTCTGCCGGCGGCGTCTACCAGCTGCTGCGGGACGCGCAGCAGCTGGTGCCCGCTGTCGCGGAGCTGGAGTTGCTGGAAGCCACGGCGCGGGCGCGCCCAGGCACGCCGGACAACGCCCCGTTGCTGGGGCGGATCGCACACACGGAGGGCGGGGACATACCGGGACTCATCATCGCCACCGGCTTCTTCCGGCACGGTGTCCTGCTGACCCCCGCGGCTGCGGCCGTGTGCCGGCAGCTCATGGACGGAACGCCGGACCCGCGCTGGGCAGGGTTCCGCCCCGACCGTTTTTCCCGCATCCCGGATAAGTCCGGAGACAGCCCCAACAAGGAAGCAGCATGAACATCAGACTGAACGGAACGGAGCAGAGCGTCGCCGACGGCGCCTCCGTCAGCACCCTCGTCAGCCAGCTCACGGGCCGGAGCATCGGTCCGGACGGCCGGGCCGCCGACGGGCGGAAGCTCGGCGTCGCCGTGGCCCGCAACGCCGAAGTGGTGCCGCGCAGCCAGTGGCACGCCACCGCGCTCGCCGACGGCGACGACGTCGAACTTGTCACCGCAGTCCAGGGAGGTTGACCAGCATGAATGAGACGACTTTTGCGGGCTCGCCGGCCGCGCCCGCGGTAGGCGTGGCTGCCGATCCGTTCGTGGTCGACGGCGTGACGCTCGGATCCCGCCTGATCATGGGCACGGGCGGTGCGCCGAGCCTGGACGGGCTGGGGGCGGCGCTCGTGGCCTCCGGGACGGAGCTGACCACCGTCGCGATGCGCCGCTATTCGCCGGCGGAGACGGGCTCGCTGTTCCAGCTGCTCGAGGACCACCGGATCCGGGTGCTGCCCAACACGGCCGGCTGCTTCACCGCCAAGGACGCCGTCCTCACCGCCGAGCTGGCCCGGGAAGCGCTGGAAACGGACTGGGTCAAGCTCGAAGTCATTGCCGACGAGCACACGCTGCTCCCGGACGCGGTGGAGCTCGTGGACGCAACCGAGCAGCTCGTGGCCCGGGGCTTCAAAGTCTTCGCCTACACGAACGACGACCCAGTGCTTGCCCTCCGGCTGGAAAACCTGGGAGCTACTGCGGTGATGCCGCTGGGCGCCCCGATCGGCACCGGCCTGGGCATCCTGAACCCGCACAACATCGAGCTGATCGTCTCCCGGGCGTCCGTTCCCGTGGTGCTG
>JBKPJW010000381.1:0-3351 GCA_046730875.1 Actinomycetota bacterium
CGGTCCGGGTAGAAGGTGCAGCCCGCCACCTGGTCGCCCGTGGTGGGGAAGTAGTTGAGCACGTTGAAGGAGGCGAGCTTGAGGTTCCCGCCCACGGCCGCCGGGGTGTCCGCGCGGGTCGCGCCGAAGCTTGCCGGCTGCACGGTGTCCGCGTTGCCGGCCGTCAGCTGGGTCAGGGGCTGGAACTTCCAGGCGCTGTTCGCGTAGCTGAGGACCACATTGGTCTTGAAGGTCACCGGTGCACCGACGCGGACGGGGTCTGATGTGGTCAGGTACGGCAGCACCTGGGCCTTGGTGGTGGTGTCCTTGAGGAAGTTGGTGCTGGCGCCGTCGTCGAGCTTGATGCCGCGGGCGGCGTTGGCGGAGACGGTGGCGGTGTACTCCGCAGAGCCGAAGGGGGCGACGGCGGTGGGCTGCTCGAGCGGGGTGGTGCCGCCGGCCAGGCCGATCTCGCCGTACTGGTTCAGCGAGAAATTGTCCGCCACGGTGACCGCGCCCTGCGGGGTGAGCAGCATGCCTTCGAGGGACTCACGGAATGCCTCGTCGGCTGGGAGGGCGAAGCCGGTGGCCTTGACCTCGGGAGCGGCCTCGGTGAGTTTCTTCAGGCCGGCCGCGGCCGCTACCGTCAGCTGGGTCATGCCGAAGAACTCGCTGACGGCGCCGGTGACCTCGACGTAATCTCCGATCCGGACGGAGTCGACCGTGGCCGGTGAATAGACGAACACAGCGTCCGACGCCGTGTGGTTGGCGGGTGTCAATTCGCCGCCGGTGCCGGGCGTCTGGAGGTAGTAGCCGGCAAAGCCCCCGGTGGGGAATGTGGCCGTGACTTTGCCGCGGGTGACCACGGAGATGCCCGCGACGGGGCTGGCCCCGCCGTTGCCCTGGATCTCGGCGATGGTCCTGGCTGCCGGGGGAGTGCCGGGGCCGGGATCGACGGGACCCGGGTCGGCCGGTCCGGGATCGGCGGCATTGTTGGGGGCCTTCGGGGTGATGGCGGCGTTGAGGGCGAAGTCGGTGGAATTGTTGTTGCTGTCGGCGCCGCTGCTGCGGTTCAGGCTCTTGACGTCCGTATTGCCGGCCGGCGCCTTGGCCGCCTGCGTTTCAAAGGTCAGCGAGGTGCCGTAGCCGAGCAGATCAGCGACTTTCCCCTGCTCAATGACCGAGCCGGTGGCGAGATCGGTGACAGCCGTGGCCTGGCTGGCCAGCAGAATGGTTCCACCGGCTCCGCCAGGGTTGAAGCCGGTGGCTGTAGCGTCGGCAGCGGGCAGGTCCAGGCCGCTGGCTCCGTTGCTGCCGCCCTTGAGCAGGTAGTAGCCCTTGCCCGGGATGGTGCCCGTCAGGGCCGCGACGTTGCCGGGCGCACCCGATTTGTCCGGTGCGCGGTACTGCAGGGACCAGCCGTCCAGCGCTACGGGGGCATCGGAGGTGTTGTACAGCTCGACAAATTTGTTCTTGAAGGCGGCTCCGCTGCTGCCGCCGCTGAGGTATGCCTCGTTGATGACCACCGGCGAAGTGCCGGCCGGTGCCGGCGAGGCCTCCACGGCAAAGGCCGGCCCGGCTGTCAGTGGGGCCGCTATCAGCGCCGCCGACAGTGCTGCGCCAAGCGCTGCTTTCCAGGGTGTTTGTTTCATCCGCTCTAACTCTCATTAGGGTGCCCGGGGTATGGGCAGTGCAGTTATAAGGCAGGGGGCAGTGCGTCCGCGGGGTGCAGCGGACGCTGGCTGGCCTGAACTCCTGGTCAAGTCCCGCCGGCCCATCCAAACAGGGGTGAATGAACAACGTATGGATTCAACGTGCATTCGGCGGGACGTCCCCCAGCGAGACGCGCCGCAGCCTTCCCGGAACGTCTCGAAAGCCCCGGGCGAGGGTGACTGGTACTGCAAGGTGAGCGGTGTCCGGGTGCCTCCACCGGGCGCTCCACAGCAGAATACCGGCCAGTAGCCCTCGGGAAAGGATCTGGCCGGTATTTCTTACAACAATTTTTGTAATTGGGCGGGAGGGGCTCGGGGCCCCTCTTCGGTTAGGCGTCCCCGGCGCCCTGGGCTCCCTGGCCTGTGTCAGCGATGATCTTGAACATGGCACCGGTGGGGTCGGCAAGGGTGGCGATCCGTCCGAACGGCGTGTCGTCCGGCCCGTCGATCACCCGGGCACCCATGGAGACGGCCTTCTCGACGGAGGCGTCTGCGTCTGCAACGGCGAAATAGACCTGCCAGTTGGACGGAACTTCGGCGGGGAGGTAGCCCGAGGCGTCCATGATCCCTGCCTTGGCGGCGTCTCCGGCGCCCAGCGTGGTGTAGCGGAATTCCGGCGTGTCGCTCATGACGGCGGTGTCCCAGCCGAACACGTCCTGATAGAACTTGACGGCGGTTGTGTAGTCCTTGGTGTGGAGCTCGTGCCAGGCCGCGGAGCCGGCCTCGGCCGCCAGCTCGTAGCCCTTCATTTCCGCCGGCTCCCATACGCCGATGGACGCACCGGTGGCATCAGCGATCATGGCCATGCGGCCCTGGTCCGGCACGTCCATGGGTCCCATGTACACCTGCCCGCCGTGCTCGGTCGCAGCCTTGACAGTGGCCGCGGCATCCTCCGAACGCAGGTAGGTGGACCAGACGTCCGGCATGCCCGCCATGGAGTCATCCTTCTGCATCATTCCGGCGACGGACTTTCCGTCCTTCGAAGCCGTGATGTAGCCGCCGTATTTTTCCTGGTCGCCGGTCTGGTAGGTCCAGTCGAACAGCTCACTGTAGAAGGACTTGGCCTTCTCGGCATCGGAGGTCATCAGGTCGATCCAGCACGGTGCGCCGTTGGAGTGGTCGGGTGTAGGCATAGGAACTCCTGCTCTCTGTGGCGGCTCGGGCAACGTTGCGCGGCCGCCGGACTCGAATAGGTGGTTGAACTAGGTGGTGGAGACACCCAGAGACTATGACGGGGCACCGACACTTTCAATGGGGCGGCACCCGCCGGGTGCGCTTAAAGCGATGCCTAGAGCTGGCCCGTCGACG
This sequence comes from Actinomycetota bacterium, assembly GCA_046730875.1. Classification (GTDB taxonomy): domain Bacteria; phylum Actinomycetota; class Actinomycetes; order Actinomycetales; family Micrococcaceae; genus Arthrobacter. Next base: position 3,000 of record JBKPJW010000381.1, read on the forward strand.
TCGTCGGCACAAGGCGGCACAAGCCGGCACAGGGCAGACCGGCGAGACGAGTGAGGCCGGCTGGAACAATCTTTCGATTGCCGCAACCGGCCTCTGAACCGCGCAGACTATGCGCTCTCGCGGAAGGTAAGAGATTCGAACTCTTGGTACGGGGTCACCGCACACTGGTTTTCAAGACCAGCTCCATCGGCCGCTCGGACAACCTTCCCTAACGAGTAGTCTTTCATAGGCAGTCGGCTGCCACAAAAACACGGTGCGCTTGCGGACGCGTGCAACTCCCCGCCATATTCTGGGGAGTGATGTTGATCGGACCTGGTGATCGCGGCGAACGTGCGCGGAGCCAGTTAGGAAA
>JBKPJW010000382.1:0-2201 GCA_046730875.1 Actinomycetota bacterium
GAGCCTGGTTGTGGAAGGCGCCCGGAAGGCCAAGGACAAGTTGGCCACCTGCCTGGTGGTGGGTGCCTTCCTAGTTGCCCTGCTGCCCTTGTTCTCGGTGATCTGGACCGTGCTGGTCAACGGGCTTCCCGGGCTCCTGGACCCCGGATTCCTTAACACCTCCATGAACGGCGTCACCGGCGCCTTCGACAACAAGACCGTTGAGGAAGGCGCCCCCTTGCTGGGCGGCATCTACCACGCGCTCATGGGCACACTGCTGATCACGGTGCTCGCCACCCTCATCTCGGTCCCCGTGGGCCTGCTGACCGCGATATACCTCGTGGAATACGGAGAGGACCGCGCACTGGCCCGGGCCATCACCTTCTTCGTGGACGTCATGACCGGCATTCCCTCGATTGTGGCGGGCCTTTTCGCCGCCGCCGCCTTCTTCGCGTTGGTCGGTCCGGGCACCAAAACCGGAGCCGTTGCCGCCGTCGCACTCTCGGTACTGATGATCCCGGTGGTGGTCCGCTCCAGCGAGGAAATGCTCAAGATCGTGCCGAACGAACTCCGCGAGGCCGCCTACGCCCTCGGCGTCCGCAAGTGGCGGACCATCCTCAAAGTGGTCCTCCCGACGGCCATCTCCGGCATCGCGTCCGGCATCACCTTGGCGATCGCCCGCGTGATCGGCGAAACCGCGCCGATTCTGGTCACCGCCGGATTCGCGACCACCATCAACACCAACGTGTTCAGCGGCTGGATGGCCTCGCTGCCGACGTTCATCTACACCCAGATCCTGAACCCGACCTCGCCGTCCAACCCGGATCCGTCCTCCCAGCGGGCCTGGGGCGCGGCTCTGGTGCTCATCATCCTGGTGATGCTGCTCAATCTGGGCGCCCGCCTGATTGCCCGCATGTTCGCCCCCAAGACAGGCCGCTAGGCCACCGCCGCGCCCGCCGCCCATACCTCCAGCAAGTGAAGGAACACCATGTCTAAGCGCATCGACGTCAAGGACCTGAACGTCTACTACAGCAAATTCCTGGCCGTCGAAGACGTCAACATCAACATCGAGGCCAAGTCCGTCACGGCCTTCATCGGCCCCTCAGGCTGCGGCAAGTCCACCTTCCTGCGCACCCTGAACCGCATGCACGAGGTCATTCCCGGTGCGCGGGTTGAAGGCGAGGTGCTGCTGGACGGTGACAACCTGTACGGCCCCGGCGTTGACCCGGTGACGGTCCGTTCCCAGATCGGCATGGTGTTCCAGCGCCCCAACCCGTTCCCCACCATGTCCATCAGGGACAATGTGCTGGCCGGCGTGAAGCTGAACAACACGAAGATCTCCAAGGGTGAGGCCGATGTCCTGGTGGAGCGTTCGCTGCAAGGGGCGAACCTGTGGAACGAGGTCAAGGACCGTCTGGGCAAGCCCGGCTCCGGACTCTCCGGCGGCCAGCAGCAGCGCCTGTGCATTGCCCGCGCCATAGCCGTGGAGCCCCAGGTGATCCTCATGGACGAGCCCTGCTCCGCCCTGGACCCGATCTCGACACTGGCCATTGAGGACCTCATCAACGAGCTCAAGGACCAGTACACGGTGGTGATCGTGACCCACAATATGCAGCAGGCGGCCCGCGTGTCCGACAAGACGGCCTTCTTCAACATTGCCGGTACCGGCAAGCCGGGCAAGCTGATCGAGTTCGGCGACACCCCGACGATCTTCAGCAACCCGACCGAGAAGGCCACCGAGGACTACGTTTCCGGCCGCTTCGGATAACCCGCACCGCTTCAGGACAGGCGACGCGACTAAGGGCCGAGCAGATTGGCGCGCCAGCTCCGCAGGCGTCAGATCGGCCCAGGGAATGTCGCTGAAGGCCTCTGAATGGGGATCAAAGCAGCATTACTTCAGGACGCCAAAGTATCCACGCCACGATAATGGCGACCACAACGGCGACCGTCAGCAGGGCAGTAGCGAGGATTGCTCGGGGCTTCATGGGCGAAAGTGTAGCGCCAAGACGTGTCTATAGGAGCCGGTCCTACAGGCCGGCCACCGGCGAGAGCGCCAGCTGAAGGACGAACGCGGCGGCGGCGGTGGCGATCGGGGTCAGGACCCAGAACGCCAGGATGCGGATCACCAGCCGCCGGTTGGTGCCGGGGAAGCACTGGTTGGCGCCGGCGCCAAGGGTTGCCGCCGTCACCGTGTGGGTGGTGGAGACGGGCCAGTGCAGCCC
>JBKPJW010000383.1:0-16597 GCA_046730875.1 Actinomycetota bacterium
ACTGGTGATCGTCGAGCAGGACGGGTCGGCGACGCGTCGCAGCTTCGCGGATCTCTCCCGGCGCTCGTCCCAGGTGGCCAACTGGCTGCGGGGCCAGGGCGTGCGGCGCGGGGACCGGATGATCATCATGCTCGGCAACCAGGTGGAGCTGTGGGAACTCATGCTGGCCGGCATCAAGCTGGGCATCGTTCTGATCCCTACTACCACCCTGATGGGGCCTGCCGACCTGCAGGACCGGGTGGAGCGCGGCGGCGCGGCCTGGGCCGCCGTCGGAAGCGCCAACATTGGCAAGTTCGCCGACGTCGCAGGAAACTACACGCTGATCGAAATCGGTGACGGCGCAGCCAATCCCCCTGCTAGTCCCTCCACAGTCCCGGACAGCGCCCTGCAGTACACGGACGCTGCCGCGGCGAACCCCGATTTCACCCCGGACGCCGCCACCCTGGCCGACGAGACGCTTCTGCTCTACTTCACCTCCGGCACCACGTCCAAGGCCAAACTCGTGGAACACACACACACGTCCTACCCGGTGGGACACCTGTCCACGATGTTCTGGATCGGGATGGAACCGGGGGACGTGCACCTGAACGTGGCCTCCCCGGGCTGGGCCAAGCACGCCTGGTCCAACGTGTTCACGCCCTGGATCGCCGAGGCCTGCGTGTTCATCTACAACTACGAACGCTTCGACGCCAGGGCGCTCATGGACCAGATGGACCGAGAATCCGTGACCAGCTTCTGCGCCCCGCCCACGGTCTGGCGGATGCTGATCCAAGCCGATCTCACCCTTCTGAAAAATCCGCCCACAAAGGTGGTGTCCGCCGGCGAGCCGCTCAATGCCGAGGTGATCGACCAGGTCCACCGGGCATGGGGGCAGACCATCCGGGACGGCTTCGGGCAAACCGAATCAACCGTGCAGATCGCCAACACCCCGGGCCAGCCGATCAAGATCGGCGCCATGGGCAAGCCGCTGCCCGGCTACGACGTGGTGCTCATTGACCCCGCCACGGGACAGGAGAGCGACGACGGCGAACTCTGCCTGCGCCTGGATCCCCGCCCGGTGGGGCTGATGAAGGCGTACCACGGCGACCCGGAAAAGACCGCGGCGGCCTTCCGCGACGGCTATTACCACACGGGGGACATGGCCAGCCGGGACGAGCGCGGCATCATCACGTACGTGGGCCGGGGCGACGACGTCTTCAAGTCCTCGGACTACCGGCTGTCCCCGTTCGAACTGGAGAGCGTGCTGATCGAGCACCCGGCAGTGGCGGAGGCCGCCGTCGTCCCCTCCCCCGACCCACTCAAGCTGTCCGTGCCGAAAGCGTTCGTGGTCCTGGCGGCCGGGCATCAGCCGGGACCGGAGCTGGCCGAGGATATCCTGCGGTACTGCCGCGAGCACCTCGCCCCGTTCAAGCGGATCCGCCGGCTGGAGTTCGCCGAGCTCCCCAAGACGATCTCCGGCAAGATCCGGCGCGTGGAACTGCGGCACAGCGAGGAAGTGCGTCACGGCGGCGGCCCCGTTCCGGAGGGCTTCGGCATCGAATACTCCGACTCCGATTTCCCCGGGCTGAAGGGTCAGGGATGAGCATGGGAACGCCCCTGCCGCGGGATCCGATCGCCGACGCCCGGCTGAACTGGGAGCGTCACGGCTGGTCCGACGTCGCCGCACCGATGGCCGCCATCACCGCCATCATGCGGACCCAGCAGATTCTGCTGGGCCGGATCGAAGCCGTCCTCAAGCCGTTCGAACTCACCTTTGCCCGGTACGAGCTGCTGGCTCTGCTCAGCTTTGCCCGCAGCGGAGCGCTGCCCATGAACAAGGCGAGCGCGCTGCTGCAGGTCCATCCCACGTCGGTCACCAACGCCGTGGACCGGCTCCAGGACGCAGGGCTGGTGATCCGCTCCCGGCACCCCACGGACGGCCGCACCACGCTGATCGAGCTCACCCCGGACGGCCGTGCCCTGGCCAAACGGGCGACGGCGGTGCTGAACGCCGAAGTTTTCGGCCAGTCGGGCTTCGAGGACCAGGACGTGGACCAGCTGATCCGCATCCTGGGGACTTTCCGCCGGAACCCCGGGGACTTCAGCTGAGGATTCCCAGCGAGATCCGACGAAGGTTCCTGAACCGTGGCCGGGTATCGATTAGCAATTGGCAATCGAAGGCTGAAGAGTGGGTCAATAGCAAGATATGGCTTCCAACCTTCCCCGGCACGCGCCCCTCACCAAGAAAGTCAGGCACCCATGACATCCGTGGCCAGCAATGCCGACAACACTAGGAACAGAACAGCTCTGGTCGTGGGCGCAAGCGGCATCGCCGGCTCGGCAATCGTCGAACAACTGCGTCAGAGCGGCGGGTGGACGGTCCTTGCACTGTCCCGGAATCCCCTTCCCGGTGCGCAGGCCAGACACATATCCGCCGATCTCCTGTCAGCGGACAGCCTTGCCCAGGCACTCAGCGACGAGAAACCTACGCACATCTTCTTCACCGCCTGGTCCAGACAGGACACCGAGCAAGAGAACATCCGCGTCAACGCGGCCATGCTCCGGGATCTCCTCGGCGCACTGGACCACGCCCCGGTGGAACACGTGGCACTAATGACTGGTCTGAAGCACTACCTCGGCCCGTTTGAGACTTACGGTGCGGGCCCCATCCCGGAGACACCCTTCCGCGAAGAAGAACCCCGGCTCCCGGTTCCAAACTTCTACTACGCGCAGGAAGACGAACTGTGGGCAGCAGCAGAACGACAGGGATTCCGCTGGTCCGTGCACCGTTCACACACCGTAATCGGCCATGCCGTCGGCAACGCGATGAATATGGGGCTGACATTGGCCGCACAGGCCTCCATCTGCAACGAGCTGGGCCGGCCCTTTGTCTTCCCCGGCTCTGAAACGCAGTGGAACAGCCTTACGGACATGACCGACGCCGGCCTCCTTGCCGAGCACATGATCTGGGCCGCCACCACCGAAAAAGCAGCCAATCAGGCCTACAACGTGGTCAACGGCGACATCTTCCGATGGCGCTGGATGTGGCCTCAAATAGCCGCCTATTTTGGCGTGGAAGCAGCAGGCTTTGAGGGGCTCCCCCGTCCGCTCGAGGAACAGATGCGCGGCATGGAGCCCGTGTGGTCCAGGATTGCCGCCGCTCACGGCCTCGCTGAGGCAGACCTGACACGGATTGCTTCGTGGTGGCACACGGACGCCGACCTGGGACGCAACCTGGAGGTCCTCGCGGACATGGGTAAAAGCCGCGTGGCCGGCTTCACCGGTTACCGGCGCACGGATGACTCCTTCCGGCAACTGTTTGATCGGTACCGCGCCGAGAAGATCATCCCCTAATCTCTTCACCGAAGCCGATGGGGCACAGCTCTGCCCGTCAGCCCGGCCGGGCCGACATCACGTCCGTTACCGGCCAGTTGAAAACAGGCGACCGTCGATGGGCGGCCCGGACCACCGCGCTCTCGTTCCTGCCTCCGGCGGGGCAGTCACAATCGGCAAATAGGGGAAGTCCTTGACCCCGAGGAAGGGGGAACGTACCGTAGCTAACATTATTCCTCATTGCGAATGTTTATTTCCACAATACGGAGTAAATAGGGAAGATCGGTCTGAAAGCACCGAAGAATGAGGACCTCACCGGCGTCCGCTAGGCAAATGAGAGGCGGGGACCTTTGGGCCCCGCCTCCCTTTGGCACGTCGTGGCACCACTGCCCGCCCCTAGATCCCTCTACAGGCACAGAATTCACGAGAGTAGGCCGCATGATCTATCTGTGTCTCCTTCTGTCCGGAGCGGCATTGCTGGTGAATGGGCTCGCGCTGCTCGGCCGGATTTCCCTCCGGGACTCAGCTGTCTTCAGCATCCTTGCCGGCTCCACCCAGCTTGCACTGGGCCTCACGTATGCAGGGCTTATCGCTAGCCTTTCACCCCAACTGTTCCTGGACGCATCCGGCCTGTTCCTGTTCGGGTTGACGTACGTGTACATAGGGCTGGACGTGCTCTTGAGCCTTGGATCCAAGGGAGTCGGGTGGTTTAGCGGGTTGGTCGGCGGACTTGGGGTCATTCTTGCGATTGCGTCATTTCCCGGGGACCCCCTGCTCGGTGTCCTGTGGCTGTGCTGGGCTTTCTTGTGGATGCTGTCCTATGTCCGCACTGCGCTCGGCCGCGAGGGCCTCACAGCGTTCAATGGCTGGTCCCTCGTGCTAACGAGTCAGATAACAACCACAATTCCCGCGTTCATGGGACTGCTGGGGTCATGGCCCACCGACTGGCGAGTCGCTGCTGGAACCGCCGCAGTGGTCAGCCTCCTCCTGGCCGTGTCAGCGTATCTGGGCCGGGTCAAGCGCCGGGGCCATCCCCTGCCAACCCACCTTCTTCCCGGCCCCTGCCCAAGCTTTTCGAAGCCTGGCGACGCCAAAGCTTTAGATTCCCTCCGTTGAGGGGGCGCCGAGCCGGCGAAACCGGGCAATGCCGTCCTGCGGGCGTCCTCGAGGTTGACATAGAAAAATTCCTAGGCTTCACTTTTGATAATGGAATCAAAGTTTCACATTGTGAAATTCTGCTCCCCTTTTTGTTGCCAACGTCCAGACAGAAGGATTTTGATGTTTCTTCAAGAGTTCAACGAGGCCAGCCGCGCAGAGATTGTCGCCGCGCTGCGGCCTTGCCTTGACATCCCGCGGTGGTTCGAAGAGATTGCCGATGCTCGGCCGTTTTCGTCGACTCCCGACCTCCTTCTCGCTGCCCGTCTCGCCGCTTCCCCGTTTACCAGTGGTGAAGTGCAGTCTGCACTGTCTCACCACCCGCGGATTGGCCAACGTGCCGAAGGCGATAGTTCCGAGGCTCGGTTCTCACGGGATGAACAAGATGCTCTCGGTCCTGCTTCCGCGGCCGTGACGGCCGCAATCTCCGAAGGAAACCGGAACTATGAAGAGAAGTTCGGACAGGTTTTCCTGATCCGTGCAGCCGGCCGCAGCAAGGAAGAAATACTGCAAGCCCTCCAGATGAGAATCTCCAACACTGCAGGCGAGGAAGAGCAAGTAGTCCAGCAACAGCTGCGTGAGATCGCAGTCCACAGACTTGAAGGAATGATCAGCGAGTGACAACTTCACATGTAACCACCCACATTCTCGATACCTCTACAGGAACGCCGGTGGCGGGAGTGCCGGTCGGGCTGCACGCCCTGGTCAATGACTCGTGGTCCGAGATCGCCGTTGCGCAGACTGATTCTGACGGGCGAGTAAAGGAAATCGGGCCGGAATTCCTGCCCTCCGGAACCTACCGGCTGGAGTTCACCACCGCAGAGTACTTCGCAAAACGGAACACTGCAGCCCTTTTCCCCGAGGTCGTGCTCACCTTCACTGTGGACAGGAATGAAGCGCACTACCACCTCCCCCTGCTGTTGAGCCCATTTTCGTTTTCGAGCTACCGCGGGAGCTGAGCAGTACCCGCCCCCAGGGGTGGCTACAGTTCCGGAGAAGCACGGGCATGGTTTCTTTGACTGCGGGAGAGCTGGAGCCTGGTCTCGGGGCGGCTTGCCAGCCGTGCGAATGGCTACCCGCGCCATATGAAGGGCATACCCGCCGCCGTGACGATAAGGGACCCACCGGAGGCGGAGGCCGGCATCCGGGCCATCAGCACAAAACCGCGGCGGCAGTCAAAGGATCGGTCCGGTCAGTCATAATCCGTTGATAAAAGCGGCAGGAACCTGCGGAGCTGACTCTAAAGATGATTCCGGCACACCGGATACGGCTTGCCAACGCCACTTTTGAGGCTTCGTCCATGGGGTAACCCCATCTCGGCGTGCTGGGCTTGGCCGAGCTTGGAGCTTCCGCAATTTTGCCCCCGGGAGTCGCTCATCTATTCTCGTAAGACAAGAAAGCTTTCTCGCATTGCGAAAAAGACCACTCGAATATTCAATGATGAAACGAGGCTTGGACGTGGCTGCAGGAGAAGATACCTCCCATATCCTCAGCGGGTTGACAAACCAGCTGCCTGATCGCGATCCGGAAGAGACCGCCGAATGGGTTGAGTCCCTGGATGCGCTGATTAGGGAACAGGGCACCGAGCGTGCCCAATACATCATGCGCAGCCTGCTGCAGCGTGCAGGTGCGCAGAGCGTGGGCGTGCCGATGGTGACCACCACTGACTACGTGAACACCATTCCCGTAGACCAGGAAGCACAGTTCCCCGGCAACGAGGAGTACGAGCGCCGTTACCGGGCATACATGCGCTGGAACGCGGCCATCATGGTGCACCGGGCCCAGAAGGCGAATATCGGGGTGGGCGGACACATCTCCACCTACGCCGGGGCCGCCACCTTGTATGAGGTGGGCTTCAACCACTTTTTCCGCGGCAAGGACCATCCCGGCGGCGGCGACCAGGTCTTCTTCCAGGGCCACGCCTCCCCGGGCATGTACGCCCGCGCCTTCATGGAAGGCCGCCTGTCCGAGGAGGACATGGACGGCTTCCGGCAGGAGAAGTCCAAGGAAGGGCATGCGCTGTCCTCCTACCCGCACCCGCGGCTGATGCCGGAGTTCTGGGAATTCCCCACCGTGTCCATGGGCATCGGCCCGATGAACGCGATCTACCAGGCGCAGTCCAACCGCTACCTGCACAACCGCGGCCTGAAGGACACCTCGGACCAGCAGGTCTGGGCGTTCCTGGGCGACGGGGAAATGGATGAGCCCGAGTCCCGCGGCCTGCTCCAGCTCGCCGCGAACGAGAACCTGGACAACCTGAACTTTGTCATCAACTGCAACCTCCAGCGTCTGGACGGGCCGGTGCGTGGCAACGGCAAGATCATGCAGGAACTCGAGGCGTTCTTCCGCGGCGCCGGCTGGAACGTCATCAAGGTCGTCTGGGGCCGGGAGTGGGATGACCTGCTCACCAAGGACACCGACGGGTCGCTCGTGAAGATCATGAACGAGACCCCTGACGGTGACTACCAGACCTACAAGGCCGAGTCCGGCGGGTTCGTCCGCGAGCACTTCTTTGGCAAGACCCCTCAGACCAAGGAAATGGTCGCGGAACTCTCCGACGACGAGATCTGGAACCTCAAGCGCGGCGGTCACGACTACCGCAAGGTCTACGCCGCGTACAAGGCCGCCACCGAGTTTAAGGGCAAGCCCACGGTCATCCTGGCCAAGACGGTCAAGGGCTACGGTCTTGGTCCCCACTTCGAGGGCCGCAACGCGACGCACCAGATGAAGAAACTCACCATGGACGACCTGAAGAAGTTCCGCGACCACCTGCGGATTCCGGTCACCGATGAGCATCTGGAGAAGGATCTGTACCAGCCGCCGTACTTCCACCCGGGCAGTGATGCACCGGAGATCAAGTACATGATGGACCGCCGGGCCGAGCTCGGCGGTGCCGTGCCGGAACGCCGCTCCAAGCATCAGGACATCGCTCTCCCGGACGCCAAGTCCTACGAAGTCGCCAAGCGCGGCTCGGGCAAGCAGCAGGCCGCCACCACCATGGCGTTCGTCCGGCTGCTCAAGGACCTCATGCGGGATAAGAACTTCGGGCATCGAATCGTTCCCATCGTCCCTGACGAATCCCGCACGTTCGGCATGGACGCGTTCTTTCCCACAGCCAAGATCTACAACCCGGGGGGCCAGAACTACCTTTCCGTGGACCGGGACCTCGTCCTGGCCTACAAGGAATCCGCCCAGGGCCAGCTGATCCACCCCGGCATTAACGAAGCCGGCGCCGTTGCAGCGTTCACCGCAGCCGGTACCGCGTACGCCACCCACGGCGTGCCGCTGATCCCCGTCTACGTGTTCTATTCGATGTTCGGTTTCCAGCGCACCGGCGACTCCTTCTGGGCAGCCGGGGACCAGATGGCCCGGGGCTTCATCATCGGCGCCACCGCCGGCCGGACCACCCTCACAGGAGAAGGACTCCAGCACGCGGACGGCCATTCGCCGCTGCTGGCATCCACGAATCCGGCCGTGGTCACTTACGACCCTGCGTACGGCTACGAAATGGGCCACATCATCCGCGACGGCATCGAACGCATGTATGGGGGACATCCCGACGGCGGCCAGGCAGGTTCGGCGGAGGATCGTAACCTGATGTACTACCTCACGGTCTACAACGAGCCGATCACCCAGCCCGCAGAGCCCGAGGACCTTGATGTCGAAGGCGTCCTGAAGGGCATCTACCGGGTGTCGACGTCGGGTGTTGAAGGTCCCAAGAGCCAGATCCTGGCCTCCGGCGTCTCGGTCCCGTGGGCACTGGAAGCCCAGCGGATCCTCGCCGAGGACTGGGGCGTCTCCGCAGACGTCTGGTCCGTCACCTCCTGGAACGAATTGCGGCGCGACGGCCTCGCCGCGGAGGAAGAGGCGTTCCTCAACCCTGGCGAGCCTGCGCGGGTCCCCTTTGTCGCCGAGCAACTGGCGGACGCGCAAGGACCCGTTGTTGCCGTCTCGGACTACATGAAGGCCGTCCCGGACCAGATCCGCCAGTTTCTGCCGCACCAGTTCGCCACGCTCGGCGCGGATGGCTTCGGCTTCTCCGACACCCGGGCTGCAGCCCGCCGCTTCTTCAAGAACGACATCCACTCCATCGTGGCAAAGACACTTCAGATGCTTGCGGGGAGGGGCGAGGTGGACAGCGGAGTTACGGCTTATGCCATGGACCGCTACAAGCTCCTGGACGTCAACGCCGGCACCACCGGTGGAGCAGGCGGGGACGCCTAACCGGCAATCCTAAAGGCAAGTTGGCAGCAGCAGCGCTGATGAGTGCGGCTGCTGCCAACCACCCTCTGTCATGGATGACGAGTGGCAACGGTGACGGGAGCCACACCAAGGCCACGGATAATTCGCTCACCCCAGGAGGAGCTGCGGCTGGGCTGCGGGTCCGAAACGTTGTTGCCCCGCCGCGGCAAGTTGGAGTGGAAGCCCCCGGGGGCGCGGGGCTCCGCGGTGCCTGTCCGGAAGTTGAGGAAGTCCGCGGCACCGGAGCCGTGGCCGCAGTCCCGTGGACTCGGGGCCGCCACGGAACAGCCGTGCCCCCGAACGGCACGCGTATCGCGCCCGTCGTTACGTAGGCAGGAAATCACCTGCCCGGCCAGCGGTCCTGTCATTCATGGACCAGCTGGCCGACAACAGGCGCTCAAAGTCGCCGCCCTAAGCCTGTAGCTCTGGGATGTTACCGATTGAAAACAGGGAGCGCTCGGAGCCATCGGGAAAACCCGCCGCCCTGCCGAATACGCTCTGCGTCTGTGGGCACGTGAAAGTCCGGATCCGTTCCGCTGCCCAGGGGGAAGTAGAACTCCTGGGCCACAAGGGTTTCAGCTTGTGCCGGTACCACCGGCGTCTTGTCCTGCTGGCACATCTGATCCTCCTCTAGGTGGGCGACACTCTTCCATATTATGGAAAATAAGTTCTGCTTTATGGAAAGCATAGATGTCCCTTGCCGGCTCGTCAACGGGTCTGAGGCACCTGCAGTCACAAACTGAATTTTCGCTTTGTGATGTACAACACGGCACGGCTGGGTTACGCTAATTGTCAATTCGTGGCCGAAAGCCACGTAACCTGGGAGCAGCAGGCAGGGTCGTAATGAGCTGACATCTATCGATGTCGGCTCTTTTTTGTGGGCCGACGGTACAAGAAACGTGCGGGTTACGCGCGCTTACTTTCTATGTGGACGCAGCGCCACGTACCTGAAGTTGGGAATCTGACCATGAGCAGCAAAATCATCCTCGGCCACAACCAGTACGGCAAGGCCGAAGTCCGGGTTGTGAAGATCACACGGGACACGGACCGTCACGAGATTGAAGACCTGAACGTCACCTCGCAGTTGCGGGGAGACTTCGCGGCCGCCCACTTGGAGGGCGACAACGGCCATGTGGTGCCTACTGACACCCAGAAAAACACCATCTATGCGTTTGCCCGGGAAGGCGTCGGTTCTCCCGAGGCCTTCCTGCTTCGACTGGGCGGACATTTCACGTCGGGCTTCGCCTGGGTCACGGGAGGGCGTTGGGAAGCCGAGTCCTACAGCTGGGACCGCATTCAGGCCCACGGTGACGGGCACGACCACTCTTTCGTACGCAACGGCCAGGAAGTGCGCACCGCCGTTTTGGTCCAGGACGGCGCCGACACACACCTGGTCTCCGGGCTGAAGGACCTCACCGTTCTGAAATCGACCCAGTCCGGCTTTGTGGGCTACCCGAAGGACAAATACACCACTCTCGTCGAAACCACGGACCGCATCCTGGCCACCGACGTTTCCGCCCGCTGGCGCTTCAAGACCGGAACCGATTTCGATACCGTGGACTTCAACAAGAGCTACGACGATGTCAAAGCGCTCCTGCTCGAAGGATTCACGGAGAACTACTCCCACGCCCTGCAGCAAACACTGTTCGACATGGGGACAAAGGTCCTCGAAGCCCACAGCGACATCGATGAAATCAAATTCTCGATGCCCAACAAGCACCACTTCCTCGTGGACCTTTCGCCGTTTGGCCTCGATAACCCCAACGAGGTCTTCTTCGCCGCGGACCGCCCCTACGGCCTGATCGAGGCCACCGTCCAGCGCGAGGACGCCGCACCATCGGACATCGCCTGGTCAGGCATCACCGGCTTCTGCTAAATCATCCGCACTCCCGACAGGCTCAATCACAGGCCGCCGGTTATCGCCAAGTAGGTGATTGAGCCTGTCGAATTCACAGCCAGACCACGTTAGACAGACGAAGACGTCTGCCATGAACCAGAAAGTCTGCCATGAACACCAAAAAACCTCTTAAAGCCGCCAAACAGCGCAACAAACGCCCTGCCGCGGACCGTCCGGAAGACCAGCGCCTATCCGTCGGCAGCAGCTTCGCCTACGGCTTCCAGCACGTACTCACAATGTATGGGGGGATCATTGCCGTCCCGCTGATCGTCGGCCAAGCGGCCGGCCTCTCCCCCTCAGATATCGGAGTGCTTATCGCGGCGGCACTTTTCATGGGTGGCCTCGCCACCCTGCTGCAGACCATCGGCGTTCCTTTCTTCGGCTCGCAACTGCCCCTGGTCCAAGGCGTCTCCTTCGCCAGCGTCGCCACGATGGTGGCCATCGTCAGCGGGGGTGGCGGCTTGCCTTCGGTCTTCGGAGCGGTGATGGTTTCGGCAGCAATCGGCCTGCTGATCGCCCCGGTCTTTTCCAAGATCGTCCGTTTCTTCCCTCCCGTAGTCACCGGCACTGTTATCACCACCATCGGCTTGACGCTGATGCCGGTTGCAGCCAACTGGGCCATGGGTGGAAACCGGAAAGCGGAGGACTACGGAAGCATGGCCAATATCGGGCTGGCGGCCATCACCCTCGCGCTCGTCCTTCTCCTGAGCAAGGTCGGCAGTGCCACGATCTCCCGCTTGTCCATCCTTCTGGCCATGGTGGGTGGCACGGTCGTGGCGGTGGTGACCGGCATGGCGGACTTTTCCAAGGTGGGCGACGGGCCCATCGTGGCATTTCCCACACCGTTCCACCTGGGTGCGCCAACGTTCGAAATCGCGGCCATCATCTCGATGGTGATTGTGGTGCTGGTGATCCTGACCGAAACCATGGCGGACATCCTCGCCGTCGGAGAGATCGTGGGCACACGCACGGACTCCAAGCGGATCGCAGCCGGGCTGCGCGCCGACATGGGTTCCAGCCTTATCGCCCCGATTTTCGGCTCATTCACCCAGAGTGCGTTCGCGCAGAATGTCGGCCTCGTGGCGGTTACTAAAATCAAAAGCCGCTACGTGGTCGCGGCCGGCGGCGTGATCCTGGTGCTGCTGGGCCTGCTGCCCGTCCTGGGCCGCGTGGTCGCAGCCGTTCCGACCGCCGTCCTCGGTGGCGCGGGGATCGTCCTGTTCGGCACCGTGGCGGCCAGCGGCATCAGGACGCTGGCCAAGGTGGAATACCGGAACAACATGAACCTGATCATCGTGGCCGCTTCGATCGGCTTCGGCATGATCCCGATCGCAGCGCCCACTTTTTACGACAAGTTCCCCACATGGTTCGCCACTATCTTCCACTCCGGCATCAGCTCGGCAGCGGTCATGGCCATCCTACTTAACCTGCTGTTCAACCATCTGAAGGCCGGCAACTCAGAAAACCAATCCGTGTTTGTTGCCGGCACCGGCCGGGTGGTCCGGGAAGAGGACCTTAAGTGCCTGGCCGACGGTGACCGCTACGAAGGCGGCAAGCTCATCGACTGCGACGGCAAGGAAGTTGCGGTCCAGTCATCCGAGAAGGCAGCTGAACACTAGAAACAAGGATTAGTAGCGACGGCGGCCCACTCCCGAAAAGAGGGGCCGCCGTCTGCAGCACTTGAGCCGAACCGCCCCAGAGACAGGATCAGGTGCGGTTGAGCTCGTCCGAAATCGCCTGCGCGGCTTCCCGAAGCATCGGGACAGCACGGTCGCCGAAGGACCGGTCAACGCGCGACACAGGTCCGGAGACCGAGATCGCTGCGGGGGTGGGGGCGTTGGGTACGGCCATGGCAAAACAGCGGACGCCCAACTCCTGCTCCTCCTCGTCAATGGAGTAGCCGCGTTCCCGGATCCGGCCCAGATCCGCCAGGAGGGATTCTATGTCGCCGATGCTCTTGGACGTCGGCGTGGGCATACCGGTACGGGCGATGATCCCGCGCACTGCCCCGTCATCTAGCTGGGCCAGGATGGCTTTGCCTACGCCGGTGTCGTGGGTGTGGGCGCGTCGTCCCACTTCGGTGAACATCCGCATTGAATGCAGGGAGGGAACTTGAGCCACGTAGATAACCATGTCCGAATCAAGCACGGCCATGTTGGCGGTCTCCCCCAGATGATCCACGAGAGATTTGAGCTGCGGCCGGGCTACCGCGCCCAACTGCTTGTTCGCTCCTTCGCCGAGCCTGATCAACCGCGGGCCCAAGGCGTACCGGCGGTTGGGCAGCTGACGGATATAGCCAAGAGTGACCAAAGTGCGCAGGAGCCGGTGGATGGTAGGCAGGGGAAGATCCGTCGACGAGGAGAGTTCACTGAGCGTGACGTCCCCGCCTGCATCAGTAATCAGTTCCAACAGTTCAAAGACGCGCTCAACAGATTGAACGCCTCCGGGGGATTTCTCAGGCATGAGACTGCTCCTGCGACTCGGTTTCCGACAAATCTTATCCGCATCGTGAAAAGACTGCCCTAGACCTCTCACGATACCGCACGAATCTCGGCCCCGCGGGACGTGATTACCAAGGGCTTGTAATTCCACAAAGTAGATAATAATATCCATAATACGAAAACATGCTACGTAGACCGGCCACCTATGGGCCAGAACAGAGGACTCTTCAATGGCGAACCCCAGCCCCGGAAATTCGATCACCTTGCGCGTGGAAGCGCCGTCCAGCTTTTCGGCCACCAGTGAGCTGGCCGCGGCAGTCGGAGCGGCCGGCGCAGCCATCACGGCATTGGACGTCACCGAGTCCCACCATGAAACCCTGGTTGTCGACGTCACCTGCAACACCACTGACGACGCCCACGCCGCGCGCGTCAAGGACGCACTCAACGCCCTGGAGGGCGTTTTCGTCCAGCACGTCTCGGACCGCACCTTCCTGATGCACCTCGGTGGCAAGCTTGAAGTTGTCCCCAAGGTCGCCCTGCGCAACCGTGATGATCTTTCCCGCGCCTACACCCCAGGGGTTGCCCGCGTGTGCCTGGCTATTGCCGAGGATCCCGCACTGGCCCGCAACCTGACCGTCAAGCGCAATACCATCGCTGTGGTCACGGACGGTTCGGCCGTCCTGGGTCTGGGCAACATCGGCCCTGCCGCAGCGCTGCCCGTCATGGAAGGCAAAGCGGCGCTGTTCAAGCAGTTCGCCAATGTCGACGCCTGGCCCGTCTGCCTGGACACCCAGGACACCGAGGAAATCATCAAAATCGTCAAAGCACTCGCTCCTGTCTATGGCGGCGTGAACCTTGAGGACATCGCCGCACCCCGCTGCTTCGAAATCGAGAACCGCCTCCGCGAAGAACTGGACATCCCCGTCTTCCACGACGACCAGCACGGCACCGCGATCGTCACCCTCGCCGCACTGGTTAACGCCCTGCGCGTCGTTGGCAAAAAGCTCGAGGAGGTGAGGATCGTCGTTTCGGGCGTCGGTGCTGCAGGCTCCGCCATCATCCAGCTCCTCAAGGCCCAGGGCGCCCGCCATATTGTGGCCGCTGGCCGTTCCGGGGCCATTCACGCCGGCCAGGAGTACACCGACGAGCACCGAAGCTGGATCGCCGCCAACACCAATGAGGAAGGCTTCGCCGGCACGCTGCACGAAGCCCTCGACGGCGCGGACGTGTTCATCGGTGTGAGCGCACCGCATGTGATCGGTGAGGAACAGGTTGCCTCCATGGCCAAGGACTCCATCGTGTTCGCCATGGCCAATCCCACCCCGGAGATTGACCCGGCGCTCGCGGCACGCCACGCTGCAGTAGTTGCCACCGGTCGCAGTGATTTCCCCAATCAGATCAACAACGTTCTGGCCTTCCCGGGATTCTTCCGCGGACTCCTGGATGCCGGAGCCTCGGACATCACCCCCGAAATGCTGGTGGCCGCGGCCGAGGCAATCGCCAACCGGGTGGCAGATGATGAGCTCAACGCCAGCTACATCATTCCCAGCGTCTTCGATCCGCACGTTGCTGCCGACGTCGCAAGTGCGGTGGCACAAGCAGCAGGAAATGCCGCAAACGCCGTAGGACCGCGTGATGCTGCCCCGACGGCGGACGCTGCCTTCGCCGCCGCACCCTGATTTCACCGCCTGACTCGCAGCCAACGAAAGGACCAGAAATGGCCATCACTCTCACAGACCCCCGGCCGATCGAGCGCGCGGAGGAGATCCTCACCCCCGAGGCGCTGGCGTTCATCGAAGAGCTTCACATCCGCTTCGCAGGCACCCGCAACGAGACGCTCGCTGCCCGCGGCGCCAAGCGCCAGAAGGTCGCTGAGACCGGGAAGCTGGACTTCCTGCCCGAGACCCGGGACGTGCGCGACGGCGACTGGAAAGTTGCAGAGGCGCCCGCATCCTTGCAGGACCGCCGGGTGGAAATGACCGGGCCGGCCTCGCCTGCCAAGATGGCCATCAATGCGCTGAACTCCGGCGCAAAGGTGTGGCTGGCCGACCTCGAGGACGCCAGCACGCCAACCTGGGGCAATGTCATTGACTCGATCCTGAACCTCCGCGACGCCGCCCGGGGCACGCTCAGCTACACCTCGGCCGAAGGCAAGGAATACAGCCTGCGCACCGACGCGCCACTGGCCGTCGTGGTGGCCCGCCCGCGCGGCTGGCACCTGCCAGAGAAGCACCTGCTGATTAACGGCGAACCCGCCGTGGGTGCGCTGGTGGACTTCGGCCTGCACTTCTTCCACGTGGCCAAACAGCTGATTCTCAACGGCCACGGCCCCTATTACTACCTGCCCAAGATGGAAAGTCACCTCGAGGCCCGGCTCTGGAACGAGGTCTTTGTCTTCGCCCAGGACTCCGCAGGCATCCCGCAGGGCACGGTCCGGGCCACCGTGCTGATCGAGACCATCCCGGCCGCCTTCGAGATGGACGAGATCCTCTACGAACTCCGGGACCACGCCTCCGGCCTGAACGCCGGCCGCTGGGACTACCTGTTCAGCATTATCAAGTACTTCCGCGATGCAGGCGAAAAGTTTGTGCTCCCGGACCGCGCGTCGGTGGCCATGACCGCACCCTTCATGCGCGCCTACACGGAACTGCTAGTCAAGACCTGCCACCTGCGCGGTGCCTTCGCCATGGGCGGCATGGCTGCCGTGATTCCCAACCGCAAGGAGCCGGACGTCACTGCCGCGGCCTTCGAGAAGGTCCGTGCGGACAAGACCCGTGAAGCCAATGACGGGTTCGACGGTTCCTGGGTGGCGCACCCGGACCTGGTGTCCACCTGCCAGGATGTGTTCGACTCAGTGCTCGGGGACCGGCCCAACCAGCTGGACAGGCAGCGGCCCGAGGTTTCTGTCACCGCGGACCAGCTGCTGGACATCGCCTCGGCCGACGGCCAGATCACCGAGGCCGGGCTGCGGCTGAACCTCTACGTCGCAGTCGCCTACACCGCCGTCTGGCTCTCCGGGAACGGCGCCGTAGCGATCCACAACCTGATGGAGGACGCCGCCACCGCCGAGATCTCCCGCTCCCAGGTGTGGCAGCAGATCCGGAACAAGTCCATCCTCGCGGACACTGGAAACACCGTCACCCGGGAACTGGTGGAACGGATCCTGGGCGAGGAAACCGAGCGGCTGCGCACCGAAGCCGGCGACGAAGCATTCATCCGCTACTATCGGCCGGCCAGCGACCTGATTGCGGAAATCTGCCTCTCCGAGGACTACACGGACTTCCTCACCACCCCGGCCTACGAACTGGTGGGCTGAGCCATGGCTGCCTCTTACAGCCCGTCGCTCACCGCGGCGGACATCGCAGGCATCGATGCCCGGCTGGCCCCCACAGACCAGCTGCTGGAGCGGAACTACCCGGGCGACGACGGCTCCCGCCAGCCGGTGCACACTGTCTACATTCCGGCGGACCGGTTCACGCACTCCTTCGCCGCCGATTGGGGTTCCCAGGCGCTGGCCACGGCAAGGGCCCACGGCGGGCTGGAACGGCTG
>JBKPJW010000384.1:0-3502 GCA_046730875.1 Actinomycetota bacterium
TGGTTGGTCGCCATAGGTATCCCCACGCCGCTCAGTCAATGGCCAATCTGAAAGCCCTCTAGACCATTTTCCGCATTGAAAAAGAGAGTTCACACGTGGCTAATATCAAGTCCCAGAAGAAGCGCATCCTGACCAACGAAAAGGCTCGCCTGCGCAACAACGCAGTCAAGTCCGAGCTGAAGACTGCCATCCGCGCCGTCAACACCGCCGTTGAGTCCACCGACAAGGATGCTGCGTCTGCTGCTCTGCTTGCTGCCAGCCGTAAGCTGGACAAGGCTGTCAGCAAGGGCGTTCTTCACAAGAACAACGCTGCAAACCGCAAGTCCGCGATCTCCAAGAAGGTCAACGCACTCTAAGGTTTCCAGTTCACCTGAACTGATGATTGTGGCCGGCACCCCGTGGGTGCCGGCCACATCCACTTTAACCCGTGGAGCTTTTAACCCGTGCAGCTCAGCCGCATGGTGCGTTTTCCCGGTTCCCGGTGTTACGAACGCCGGGCCGAGGTGGCAATCACCGTGACGGCATGCTCCACAGCGTAGACAGGATCCCGGGACTCGCCCTTGACTTGGGCGTCCGCCTCGGCAGTCACCTGGATGGAACGGACCAACCCCTCCGGAGTCCAGCGCCTGACGTCGCGCTGGGCCTGCTCGACCAGCCACGGCTGCATTCCCAGCTGCTTGGCGATCTGCGCGGACGAACCCTGCGCGCCGGCCACCTTGGCCAGGGAGCGCAGCTTGGATGCCAGGGCCGCCACGATCGGGACCGGGTCCGCGCCGGTAGCAAGGGCATGCCGAAGTGTGGAGAGGGCCAAAGGGCCGTTGCCGGCCATCGCCGCGTCGGCGACTTTGAAGGCCGTGGCCTCGACCCGGCCGCCGTAGTACTTGTCCACCATGGTGGCATCCACCGCCGTCGTAGCATCAGCGATCAACTGGCTGCAGGCGGCCGCGAGTTCAGCGAGGTGGGCGCCGACCGCGTTGACCAGGGCGTGCACGGCATCGGGCTCGATGCGCCGGGAGGCAGCCTTGAACTCAGCAGTCACGAAGGCGATCTTCTCGGCGTCTTTCTTGAGCGGCTGGCAATCCACAACGGGCCAGCCGGCGGCCTTGATGGCGTCCAACAGCTTCTTGCCGCGGACTCCCCCGCCATGGCGGAGGACCAGAATGGCATCCGGTTCCGGTGCAGCCACGTATTTCAGCGCATCGGCGAGGAACGCATCGTTCATTGCCTCGAGGCCCTCGACCTCGATGAGCTTCCGTTCGCCGAACAGTGAAGGACTGACATTCATGGCAAGCGATCCGGCCGCATAGCTACCGGCATTGAGCCGGGTGATTTCGACGTCGGGCGCCGCTTCGCGTACCTGCCCACGGATGCGGTCCATGGCACGGGAGCCGAGGTAATCTTCCGGACCGCCAACGAGCACTACCGACGCAGGTGTCACGTCCCGCCAGGTGGCGGTATTCGACGACGGGGTCCTGGGCCGTTGGGTTTGGGCAGCAGCCACTGGTGATTCCTCCCGGAAGTTGGTTTGGGGACTCTAAGCGTCCCACGCCCGGACCGGTGCTCCAAGCCGCCCCCTGGGGCCTGCGTGGAGGCTGACCGTGCAGTCGCCTGCGCCCGGCGTGCAAGGACGGCAACCACGCGTGCGTGTGCCGCCAGGACCGTCTGCAGAACTGCGGCCGGGTGCAGGGCCAGCCACACCTCTGCCAGCACAGTGGCGGAAAAGACGGCCATGGTGGCCACTCCGAAAGCCCCTTCCGGCCACGGCAGTGCGGCACCCGGAAGGGCAGCGAAGAAGCGGGCGACGCCCGCAACGGCGCCGGCAAAGGCAGCAGCGGCGGCCATCAGCACGTCGGCAGCGGCGGGGACTGCGGGCAGGAGAGCCACTGCGGCCGTGCCGAGAAGGGTTACGGGCGCCACGAGCGCCGCGGCCGCCACGTTCGCGGGCAAGGCGTACGCGCCGAACTGCGGCTGCAGCAGCACGATCGCGGGACCGCAGAAGAGCTGGGCGGACAGGGGTACGGCCACGCCGGCAGCAGCCCAGCGCGGCACCGGGGCCGGTAGCCATTCCATGATGCGGCGTCCGGCGACGACGATTCCCAGCGTGGCCAGGACCGAGAGCAGGAATCCGAAGCTGGTGGCCAGGACCGGCTCTGCCAGCAGCAGGCCGATGACGGCGACGCACAGCAGGCTGAGCCCGCGCGCTGCCCGGCCAAAGGCCACAGACGCGAGGCCGACACTGCCCATGAGCGCGGCCCGCAGCACGCTGGGATCCGGCCCCACCATAAGCACGAAAAGCCCGAGCCCCGCGAGGCTGGCCGCGGCGGCCGCCGGGCGAGGAAGCCGCAGCGTGCGGGCGGTGAGCAGCAGAGTCCCCAGGATCAGGCTGCAGTTCGCCCCGCTGACAGCGGTCAGGTGCGTCATTCCGACCGTCTTCATGGCCACCTCCAATTCCGGATTCAGGGTGCTTGTATCGCCCGTAACCATGCCGGGCAGCAGTCCGCTGGCGTCACCGCCGTACCGTGCCGCCGCGGCGGTGAATGCACGGCGCAGTTCACCCGGACCCTGCTGCAAGGGCCCGGGACCACGCAACACCCCCGGGGCGGACGAGGCCGAAAGGATTCCCGCTGCGGCCTCGCCCGGCGCAGCGGGCCGGAGCTTCCCTGTGACACGCAGGCGCTGGCCCGGACGAGCATGTTCCCACGCCGTTCCACCCAGAACGACGAGTCTGGCGTCACCGGCGATTCCGCGGCCCTCGAGGGTCATCACCTTCAGCGTCACGGGGACGGCCCAGCGGTCCGCCAGGCCTCCGGCCCCGGGAGCCCTCAGCCGGCGCGGGGCGCCTGAGATCTCGACTTCGGCGACGACGGCCGCGCGGGCACCCACCGCCTCGGCGATTGGCCCGTCGTGGCGCCGGGACGCTTCTACGGCCGCGTGGGCTCCGGCCGCGACGGACAGCAGGAGTGCCACAGCCAGCGTGGCGTGAAGGCTCCGTGGGGCCGCCTCTCCGGGACCGCGGCCCCGTCCGTCGGCTTCCCGCCCCGCCCGGGCCTGCTCGACGTCGGCGTGCCGGACGTCAGTGCGCTCGACGTGAGTGTGCCGGACGTGAGTGCGCTGTCCCTTGCCGCTGCCGCTTTTGGCGGCGCCAACCTCGGCACGGCGGGCCATGAGCAAGAGGAGTCCGGCGGCTGCCGCCAGGGCGGCGCAGAGACCGGCAAGACCGGCCGGGGCCAACCAGTTTCCAGCAACGGCGGTCCCCCAGACCAGGAGAGCCGCCAGGACAAGCCGGAGATCCGTCCGACGCCGCCGTTGCGTCGGGTGCCGACGGGAGGCCGTCCCGGCCGCGTGCCGGGACAGCAGGCCGCCAAGGGGGTGCCCAGCGGAGTGCCCGGCAGGCAGCCGCCCAAGCCGCCCCGCACTATACGGAAGGTGCTTCGCGCCGGCCTGGCTCGGAGTCACGGAACCATCGGGCGACAGACGGCGGGCCTCTGACGCGGGCTTGCCC
>JBKPJW010000385.1:0-1134 GCA_046730875.1 Actinomycetota bacterium
GTCCTATGTCTGAGTCCTTCTCGTCCCTCGTGGACATGTTCAAAAATGTGGGTGTTTCCCGGGCGTACGGGCCTGCGGTGAACGTTGCAGGCGAAGAGATCATCCCCGTGGCCGTGGTGTCGTTCGGCTTCGGCGGCGGCAGCAGCCCGGAGGACGTCCCGCCCGGCAGCGGCGGCAGCGGCGGTGGCGGCGGGAGCTTCGTGTTGCCCCTGGGCGTCTATGCCAAGGGACCCGGTGACCGCATGACGTTCCGGCCCAACACCGTGGTGGTCCTCGCGCTGCTGGTTCCGCTGGTCTGCGCCGTCGGCGTTTCGATCCGCGGCATCCTGCGCACCTTTCATTCCTCCGGCTAGGGGTGGGGCCCCAAGGATTCTCCAAGCCGGGCAGGGCATCGTTTCGTTTCGGACGGCCCGGGTCTCGGGCCGCTCTGTGAACCGGCGTCGGATGGACACGATCGGCGATGAGTATTCTCAGGACGGCAGGTGCAGCAGCCTTGGGTGGGGTGCTCCTGTTGACGGCATGCGCCGCGCCCCCGGCCACTCCGGGTCCTACAACCACGGTGACGGCGACGCCGCCGCCGTCGGTGGTGGTCTTCGACCCGCAGACCAGCGGCAGGATTCTTGCCGCCCGGATCAAGGCCAGCGCGAAGCCCAAAGATGCCGGAGTCACGATTTCCGAGGTGGAGTGCAAGAACTTCCCGGATATCAAAGTGAATACACATACGGACTGTCAAATGGTGGTCAACGGGGTCAAGCGCGGGTATCTGGCCACTTTCACTGAGCGTGACGGTCACTACGAAATCAAGGCGCAGGCACTGACCTGGTAGGCGGCACGGCATATGACATGGACGGTTCCGCGTCATCGTCAGCGTCGACCCAGGCCGCGAAATCCTTGAGCGACATGAAGCAGTAGTAATCGCAATAGCGCAGGTTTTTCTTCTCCGACTTGCTCATACCGGAAATTCGATGCGGGTGCGGCTGCGGATTGGATGGCGAGGTCCTGTAACAGACTTCGCTTGGCGCCTAACTTGTCGCTGCGCCGGCTCTAGAGGCCCGTGCCGGTCCGTCGGCCTGGCTCCGACCGGCTTCGGCGATGGCGAGCGCCAGTTGGGAGAACACTTCCTCGGGTGTACCT
>JBKPJW010000386.1:0-25707 GCA_046730875.1 Actinomycetota bacterium
CTTCACTGGCGATTTCACCGGCGCCGCCGGCAGCCGCGCGGCAGAGGGGTCAAACAGCGGGCCGGACCCCGACGGCGGGTCCGCCGGCGCGCGGGGGACCGGGATGGAGGGCAGGGCATGAGTGGCGTTCCGGGCAAGTTCACCAGGGTGGGTGCCGCTCTGCTGGCGCTCATCCTGCTCCTGCTGACCTCGTGCGCCCAGATTCCGCGCTCGGGACCGGTGGGCAAGAGCACGGATGAAAGCGCGGGAAACCCCAACGCCCCGGTCTTCTTCCCGGCCGCGCCGCGTCCGGGGGCAGGGCCTGAGGCGGTAATCGAGGACTTCTACCTCGCTGGCAGCGGCTACGAGGACGACTACGCGGTGGCCCGGCAGTACCTCACCCAGGCATCCTCCGTGACGTGGAAGCCGGACCAGCGTGCGCTCGTATTCCGGAAGGCCACCGTGGTAGCCACCGGCGTCGAAAATGTCTTCAACTACCAGCTCGACCTCGCCTATACCGTGGACGCCGACGGCGTGGCCACGCAACTCCCCGAGGGGACCACGGAAAACGTCCCCGTCACGCTGACCCAGGTGGACGGAGAGTGGCGAATCTCCGATCTCCCGGACGGCACGGCCATTCCTGAAGAGACGTTCAAGGTCATCTACGGCGCTTATCCGATCTATTTTTACGACCCCACGTTCACCTACGCAGTGCCCGATGTCCGCTGGTTCATCCGCAAGAAGACCGTCAAGGCCATGACGAGTGCCCTGCTGGGCGGGCCGGCCCCGTACCTCAAGGGCGCCGTCGTGAGCGCCTTCCCCTCGGGCATCAAGCTGGCGCGCGAGTCCGTGCCGGTGGTCTCCGGCGCCGCGCAGGTGGATCTCACCGCGAAGGACCTGGTGGAGGCCTCCAACGAGGACCGGCTGCGGATGCAGACGCAGCTGGCACTGACGTTCCGGAGCCAGCCGGATGTGATCAACGTCGAGCTCCGGGCCAACCAGGATCTGGTGCGCGTCGAGGACAACGGCACGGTGCTGCCCCCGGTCCGGGACGAAAACGTCCCCGCCCACCAGATCGCGGTGAGCAACAATGACCTGGTCCGGTACGAGAACAACCGGCTGTCACCGCTGCCGGACATCCAGTCAGTCGCGGCCCTGTCGCCCCGGGCGCCGGCGGAGTCGGTTGAGTCGCAGGCCGCCGCGTTCCTCGACGGCGCCCGCACCACGTTGTACTCGATCGTTCCCGGCCAGCCCGCCAGGGCTCTGACCACACGGGCCAGCCTGTCCCGGCCTTCGTTCGGCCGGTACGACTGGCTCTGGACAGCGGGGCCGGGCGGCGGCGGTGGCACCGAGGTGGTGGCCTACCGCCCGGTCGGTGTGGCACCGGGCGCCAGCGTGCCCACCGTGACCCTCTCGCCGGGATGGCTTGCCGGCCGGACCGTCAAGGAGTTCCGGATTTCCCGCGACGGCACGCGGGCCCTGGTCATTTCGCAGCAGAACGGCAAGAGCAAGGTCCAGATCACCGGGATCATCCGGAATGCCGACGGCACCCCGAGGGACCTCACCGTGCCGCTGACACTGCTCACTCCCCGGGATCCGGACCAGGGGGTCTGGGTGGATGACACCACAGTGGCCGTGATGAAGGCCTCCGCCAGCGATGCTGTCACCCCGGAGCTGCTGTCAATGACGTCCGCGCAGCCGCAGCAGCTTGCCCCGTGGCCGGGGCTGACTGCCCTCAGCGCCGGCAACGGCACATCCGAGATCTACGGCCAGTCCGCGGAAGGCATCTTCCAGCGGCTGGGCAACGGCTGGTCGCCGCAGCTCAAAGGCCCGACCGATCCGGCCTTCCCCGGCTGACCGACGGGAGGCCGGACCACGGCGGAGGAGTGGTGCCGGCAGGAGTGTTGTCCACATGACCGCCCGCGACGCTACCGGCAGCCACGGCACCGGTAGAGGCTCGGAGGATGAGCAACCACCCGCCCGGCCGGGACGACACCGGCCGGGACGACACCGGCCGGGACGACACCGGGCGCGGACCGCCCGCCGGTGATCCGGACCTGGCGCCGGCCGCACCGACAGCGGCGCGACACCGCGGAAGCTACGTCCGGCTGCCGGCGCGGTTGTGCGACCGGACGGCCGAGGCGGCGGCGGAAGTGCTCGCCCTGGCCGTTCCAGTCGACTGCGTCTGCTGCGGCGCGGAGGACGCCGCCCTCTGCGGCGCGTGCTCCCGGCAGCTGCGGCGGCTGACGCTGAGGCCGTTCCGGGCAGAGGGCCAGGCCCCGGCGCTGATGGACATGGACGGTTCCGTGCTGCTGCCCGTCGTGGCGGCCGGGCCCTACCGGGACGAGCTGGCGCAGTGCCTGCTGTCCTTCAAACGCCACGGCCAGGCCCGGCTGGCCGATGAGCTGGCGCGGGGCCTGGCGAGGGCACTGCACGCCGCGGCCGGGCAGGCGCCAGGACTCGTCCTCGTTCCTGTGCCCACGAGCGCCGCAGCATTCCGCAAGCGCGGGTTCAGTCCCGTCCACCTCCTGCTCCGTCGGCTGGTTCGCAACGATGAAATCGCAGGCTTCACCGTCGCGGACGCATTGCGGAAAACCGTGCCGCGGGCTGCCCGGAGGGTGGACCGCTACCTGCCGGGAGGACAAAAAGGACTCGACCGGGGCGGCCGCGCCCGGCGCGTGCGGGGATCCATGCGTGCCAGGGCCGGACCGTGGTCGCCCCGGGTGGTGGGACGTCCCTGCATCATCGTCGATGATGTGCTGACCACCGGTGCCACCCTGGCCGAGGCGGCCCGTGCGTTACGGGCCGCCGGAGCCCTTGTCGGCGGCGCCGTCGTGGTGGCCGCGACACGCCCGCCGGCCCATTCCGACGTCGACCCCGCCAGCCCCGCGGCGGCGGGCGTAGACGGCGGGAAGCAAAAAAATAAACCGGAAAAGGATGAATAACAGGTGGCTATGAACTAACGTCGAAGATGGGTACCAAGAACAGATGTACCTGTCGATAGCGGCTCGGAAAGGGGCTCGACTGTCAGTCAGATCGGGCCCCGGGGAGTACCGCCGTCGTGTCACCGAAGTCATTTGGAGGGCACCATGGAGTTCATGATCAGCGGACGCAACTTGACGGTCTCAGACCGGTTCCGCGAGTATGCCGACGACAAGATCTCAAAGATCGCGTCGTTGGGAGACAAGGTCCAGAGGGTGGACGCGAAGGTCACCAAGGAGACCAAAGCCCGCCAGACCGCCGAATCGCTCACGGTTGAGTTGACAGTCCTGGGACGCGGCCCAGTAATCCGCGCAGAAGCGAGTGCCGCCGACAAGTTCGCCGCGTTTGATCTCGCCTACAACAAGCTTCTTGAACGCCTGCGCAGGGCCAGGGACCGCAGGAAGGTCCACCACGGCCGCCACACCCCCAAGTCCGTCACCGAGGCGACGGCAACCCTGGAGCCGGCTAGTCCCAGCGAACCTCTCTACGTAGAGGCGGCGCAACAGCAGGAAACCGCGGTGCAGGCGGCGGAGAAGTCGCCGTACGAGGTCGAGAACGATATTCCGGCCGGCGATTCGCCCGTGCTGATCCGCCGTAAAGTGTTTCCCGCCGCCCAGCTCACCCTCGATGACGCGGTCGACAACATGGAACTTGTGGGTCACGACTTCTACCTTTTCGTGGACAAGGAAACCAAGGCACCGTCGGTTGTGTACCGCCGGGACGGCTGGACCTACGGGGTCATCTCCCTGGACCAGACCTGCGAGCCCGGACATTCGAGCCTGGAAGAAAAAATCGTGGCCTACCGGTCGGAGGATGAGCCCGCCAGCGCCTAGGCTGGTGCAGGACAGCCAACGAAGGGACTGACGTGCAAGCATCGCTGAGCCTGGCACAGGCACGGCGGATCGCATTGGCAGCCCAGGGTTTGGACAAGGAACGGCCCACCGGCCCCGTGACAGCACGGGCGGTGGGCCGTACCTTTGCCCGGCTGCACGTGGTTCAGATCGACTCCGTCAACGTAGTGTCCCGCAGCCACTTCCTGCCGTTCTTCTCCCGGCTCGGCAACTACGACCGGACCATCCTGCAGCGGATGGCGGAGAGCCCGCCGCGGCGAATGATGGAGTACTGGGCTCACGAAGCCTGCTTCATCCGGCCGGATCACTTCCACGATCTGGTGCAGTGGCAGAACCGAAAATGGGTGGGCGCGCACACCATGGACCCCGAACTGCGCAATGGGGTGGCGGCCCGGGTGCTGGAAACCCTGGCCGCCGGCAAGCCGATGACGGCCGCGGAACTGACGGCCCGGCTCGGCCACGTGGAGGATCGGCAGCAGGAGAACTGGGGCTGGAACTGGAATGCCGTCAAAAGAGTGCTGGAACATTTGTTCGAGGAAGGACTTGTCTCCGCAGCCTCGCGGACCGAATCCTTTGAACGGCGCTACACCCTCACCGCCAGGGTCCTGCCGGGGCCTCAACCGGGCGGCGGGGCCGGGGCAACGACGAAGACGGAGCCGGACGCGGCCGCCGCGATGGACCGGCTGATCGACGCTGCGGCCAGGGCGCACGGCATCGGGACAGTGAGGTGCTTCGCGGACTATTTCCGCACGCCTCAAAAGGCCGCCGTCGTGGCAGTCCGGAACCTCGTGGACTCCGGCCGGCTTCAGCCTGTCACCGTGGCCGGCTGGAACCGTCCCCTGTTTCGCCATATCGAGGCGAGGCTTCCCCGCTCAGCCACCGGCCGCGCGCTCCTGAGCCCGTTCGACTCGCTGGTGTTCGAACGCCGGCGGCTCGAGGAACTGTTTGGGTTCCACTACCGGATCGAGATCTACACCCCCGAGCCGAAGCGGCGGTACGGCTATTACGTCCTGCCCTTCCTGTTGCGCGATTCGATCGTGGCGCGGGTGGACCTGAAAGCCGACCGGGCCGGCGGCCGGCTTCTGGCGAGGGCCGCCCACGCGGAAGCCGGCGCGCCGGCGGACACCGCCGTCGAACTCGCCGCGGAACTGCAGCTCATGGCAGAGTGGCTGGGACTGGACGGGGTAGTTGTCGCCCTCACGGGCAACCTCGCGCCGGCACTCGCCGAAGCCGTCGCTACCCGCTAAATCGCGGTATCCGCTGAGAGGGAACAGGCGCCACCGGCCCGGTGTCTCTCCCGTAGACTGAACACGCCAGAATTCGGCAGCTTGAGACTGGGAGCAACTTCACGTGGCATCACTTATCGAAAAACTTCTCCGCACAGGTGACAAAAAAACCCTGCGGCAACTGCGGAACTATGCCGATTCCATAAATGCCCTGGAGAGCTCCTTTCAGACCTTCACGGACGCTGAGCTCCGTGAAGAAACTGACCGTCTGCGCGAACGCCACCAGGACGGCGAAAAACTGGACGATCTGCTGCCCGAAGCATTCGCGGCCGTACGCGAAGCCTCGTCCCGGACCCTCGGCATGCGCCACTTCGACGTCCAGCTTATGGGCGGCGCCGCCCTGCACCTGGGCAACATCGCCGAAATGAAGACCGGTGAAGGCAAGACCCTGGTGGCCACCGCTCCGGCCTACCTCAACGCCCTCGCCGGCAACGGTGTCCACGTCATCACCGTGAACGACTACCTCGCCGAGTACCAGTCCGACCTCATGGGCCGGGTCTACCGTTTCCTCGGCCTCACCAGCGGCTGCATCCTGTCCAACCAGGATCCGGCCGTGCGCCGCGAGCAGTACGCCGCCGACATCACCTACGGCACCAACAATGAATTCGGCTTCGACTACCTGCGCGACAACATGGCGTGGGACAAGTCCGAGCTGGTCCAGCGCGGCCACCACTTCGCCATCGTCGATGAAGTCGACTCGATCCTCATCGACGAGGCCCGCACCCCGCTTATCATCTCCGGCCCGGCGCAGGGGGACACCAACCGCTGGTACAGCGAGTTCGCCAAGGTGGTCATACGCCTTCAGCCCGAGACCGACTACGAGGTCGACGAGAAGAAGCGCACCGTCGGTGTCCTCGAGGCCGGCATTGAGAAGGTCGAGGACTACCTCGGCATCCACAACCTCTACGAGTCCGCCAACACCCCCCTGATCGGCTTCCTGAACAACGCCATCAAGGCCAAGGAACTGTTCAAGCGGGACAAGGACTACGTCATCCTGGACGGCGAGGTGCTGATCGTCGATGAGCACACCGGCCGCATCCTCGCCGGCCGCCGCTACAACGAGGGCATGCACCAGGCCATCGAAGCCAAGGAAGGCGTCGAGATCAAGGCCGAGAACCAGACGCTCGCCACAGTCACCCTGCAGAACTACTTCCGCATGTACGACAAGCTCGCAGGCATGACCGGCACGGCCGAGACCGAGGCCGCCGAATTCATGAGCACCTACAAGCTCGGCGTCGTGGCGATCCCCACCAACCGCGACATGCAGCGGATCGACCAGGCCGACCTCGTCTACAAGAACGAGACCGTCAAGTTCGACGCCGTGGTCAAGGACATCGCCGAACGCCACGAAAAGGGCCAGCCCGTCCTCGTCGGCACCACCAGCGTCGAGAAGAGCGAATACCTCTCCCGGCTGCTGGCCAAGGAGGGCGTCCGGCACGAGGTCCTGAACGCCAAGAACCATGCCCGGGAAGCCTCCATCGTGGCCCAGGCCGGCCGCAAGGGCGCCGTCACCGTCGCCACCAACATGGCCGGCCGCGGCACCGACATCATGCTCGGCGGCAACGCCGAGTTCACCGCCGTCGCCGAACTGGCCAAGCGGGGCCTTGACCCGGAGGAAAACTCCGAGGAATACGAGGCCGCATGGCCTGAAGCGTTCGAGTCAGCCAAGCAGGCCGTCAAGGACGAGCACGAGGAGGTCCTCAATCTGGGCGGTCTCTACGTGCTCGGCACTGAGCGGCACGAGTCCCGCCGCATCGACAACCAGCTCCGTGGCCGTTCCGGACGTCAGGGCGACCCGGGCGAATCCCGCTTCTACCTCTCGCTGACCGATGACCTCATGCGCCTGTTCAACTCCGGTGCGGCCGAACGGCTCATGAACAGCTCGGTGCCGGACGACGTCGCACTCGAATCCAAGCTCGTCTCACGCGCCATCGCCTCGGCCCAGGGCCAGGTGGAAGGCCGCAACGCCGAACAGCGCAAGAACGTGCTGAAGTACGACGACGTCCTGAACCGCCAGCGCGAGGCCATCTACGGTGACCGCCGCCGCATCCTCGAAGGCGATGACCTCCACGAGAAGGTCCAGTACTTCCTGGAAGACACGATCAATTCCTTGATCGACGAGGCAACGGCCGAGGGTACCGGCGATGACTGGGACTTCAACCTTCTGTGGTCCAACCTCAAGACTCTTTACCCCGTGAGCTTCACCCCGCGCGACGTCATTGACGAGGCCGGCGGGAAGTCACGCGTCACAGTGGACTTCCTCAGGGAAGAGATCCTCTCCGACGCCCGTCTGGTCTACCAGGCCAGGGAACAGGCGATTGGCTCCGAAAGCATGCGCGAACTGGAGCGCCGCGTGGTCTTGTCCGTGATCGGGCGGAAGTGGCAGGAACACCTCTACGAGATGGATTACCTCAAGGAAGGTATCGGCCTGCGTGCCATGGCCCAGCGCGACCCGCTGGTGGAGTACCAGCGCGAGGGCTTCATCATGTTCCAGGCCATGATGGAAGCCATCCGCGAGGAGAGCGTGGGCTTCCTGTTCAACCTGGACGTCGAAGTGACGCCGGCCGAGGACGTCGTGGTGGCCGACGCTGCGGGCCAGCGCACCGAGCACCACGAGCCCCAGATCCATGCTGCCGGACTCGAAGCCCCGGAGAAGCCGGCCCAGCTGCAGTACACGGCCCCCGGCGAGGACGGCGCCGCCCAGACCCGGATCGAGGCGAAGGGCTCCGGGCGCTCGGGAAACCCGGCCAAGGCCGCGGCACAGGACATCGGCCGCCGCACATCGAAGAAGAAGCGCCGCTAGGCAAGAAGCCGGCAGCAAGCAGCAGGAAGCAAGAGGACCGGAACAATAGTTCCGGTCCTCTTGTACTTCTTCCTCCTTTCCCGACTTGCCGGGCCCGCTTCCCCGCAGGTTCCCGACTCCTTTCCCTGACAGGTTGGACCTGGGTCGAGCGGGTTCCCGCCTCCGGCCGCGCGGCTCAGCCGATCTCCAGGACTGTCACGCGCCAGGCCACGGTACTCCGTTCCAGCCGCAACGCGACCGCGCGGACCCGTGATTCCTCGACCACCACTGCGCTGGCCTCGTAGACGTCCTCCGATACCCGGCAGGCCCGGACTGACCGGACCGACGGATTGCGGTGAAGCCGGCCCGCGGTTGGCGAGCTGCCGGAGGCGACGCGCCGGGTCAGCGCGGCACGGTGCTGCAGGGCCGCCAGGCAGTGCGGGTCCAGACGGCGGGAGAGCTGCTGTGCGGACCGCGTCCCGGCCAGCACCTCGATGGCCGCCTGCACCGTGTTCCGGGAGATGGCACAGATCTCGCGGGCCTCGTCAACCACGTGCAGCGCCGGTGGGGCCGCGGCGGCGTACGGTGCCGGTGCTGCCGAACCGGACACCACGCGAAGGGCCGGGGCGGTTGGGACTGGGGTCGCCGCGGCTGAGCGGATCCCGGTGACTGCGTTCATGACGGTTCCTTTGCTGGTGAATGATGTGCTGGTGAACGATGTGCTGGTGAATG
Source organism: Actinomycetota bacterium (assembly GCA_046730875.1). Lineage (GTDB taxonomy): Bacteria > Actinomycetota > Actinomycetes > Actinomycetales > Micrococcaceae > Arthrobacter. The sequence goes on from JBKPJW010000386.1 coordinate 8,613, forward strand.
ATGGCGGATGATCGAGGGACTGCTGGCGGCTGTGGAGGGACTGCTGCTGGCTGTGGTGGGCCGGTTTAGGTTCCCGGCGGGAGGACCAGGACCTGTCCCGGCCTCAGAAAGTGCGGGTTCGCTCCGATGGCTTCACGGTTGTGCGCATAAAGCCGGGGCCACTCCCTGGCAATGTCGGCGTCGGACGCGAACGGCCCCAGCGTGGCCGCGGCGATACTCCACAGCGAATCACCGGATCGGACCGTGATCTCTCTGTGCGCACCTGGGGTGTCCTGCGCGCGCACGTGCCGGGCGGTCATCGGACCGGCATCCACGATCGGAGCGGGCGGCTTCCACCGCGCATCCACCGCCGTACTGGTGGGCGGAGCCTGTGGCGCCGGCACAGGCACCGGAGGCGCCGGCGCCGGGACCGGAGCCTGAACGGGCGTCGGGGTCCAGGGTGCCGACATTGCGGCCTGCGAGGGCCGGCCCTGGCCGGGCCCGTCAGGGGAAGTGGCGGCGGTAGCCAGCGGGGCGGTCATCAGCTGCAGGCCGACGGCGGCGAGGACCAGGCGTCGCATGAACGCCGGACTGAACCGGCCCGTGGCGGCCGCCGCGCCGGTCCGGCCGAGACGGTCGAGCAGCGCCGCCGCGGCGGCAATGGCGAAGGACAGCACCCACCAGGTGATGACGATCAGTCCCGTGGTATTTGCCGCGATCCCCAGCTGGTCCTCGAAGGACAGCGACTGCTGCCGTGCCGACGCCGATTGCCAGCGCTGGACCAGGAAACTTCCCGTCGCTGCCAGGAAGATCCCCAGCAGCAGAATGGCGGCCGCCATGGCCGCATCGGCCCTGACCGTTTGCCGGGGCCCAGGTGTAGACGCGGGCAAATGCCCGGGGTGCGATGCCGATGTCCGGTCCATGATCGAGGCCTCCTCCGCGCAGTACGGTTTGATGCTGTTTGATATCGTTTGATATGTTCTAATGGCGCTGAGTGAAGTTTGAACCTTTGAACGTTGATTTGTCTAGACCCGGCCAGTCGACTGTGGATTGACCGGTGCGGGACGCGCGCTTACGCTGGCGCCATGCGGTGGGACGCCTTGTTCGAAGACATGGCGGCGCAGCTGGCTGCGCGCCAGCGACTGGATCTTGAGGCAGAAATCGCGGAGCGTGCGCTGGTGGACTCGGCGGGGGTGGAGCTCGCGGACCGGCTCCGCGGTTCCTTGGGGCTCAGTATCCGCATTTACCTGTCCTCGGGGTCAACGTTCCAGGGGCAGCTCAGTCATGCGGGCAGTGAAGCGCTGGTTCTTGACGAGCCTCAACACCAGATGCTCATTCCCTACGCCGCGGCCGCACAGTACGTCGGTCTCTCGCGGCTGGCGGTCCCCGAGCCGTCAACGGTCCGCAAGCGGCTGGGTCTGGGCAGTGCCATCAGGGGAGTCGCCCGGAACAGGACACGTGTGACGGTTCTTGTTGTGCGTGGGCGGGCTGAAAGTACCCTCCACGGCGTCATCGACAGGGTTGGTCGGGATTTCCTGGATCTGGCCGTGAGGCGGGAGGCAGAGAATCGGCCTCCGGTGAACGAGCGGCAGGTGGTGACGATTCCCTTTGGCGCGCTCGCAGGCATCAGGTCCGTCGGTGCGCCCGGCGACTCATGAGCCGGGGGTTGAACTCCCGGCGGACTTCGACCTGGCCTCTTCGATCATGCGGCTGGCCTCGGCGTAGCGTTCCTGGATGTACTGCTCCAGCATTTTCTCTTCGACACGCCACTGGCCGCGTCCACCCACCTGAATCGCCTTAAGCTCGCCGCTGCGAACGAGGGCGTAAGCGGCCGGGGAGTTGATCTGGAGCTGCTCGGCAACGTCTGCGAGAGTCAGGAATCGGGGCATGAGTCCATTTTGCCACCGTTGAGGCCAAGTCGTGCGTTTATCCACAGTTTGTGCCTGTTTGCCCCTGGACCTTCCGCGGGGACCGCCCGGGCATAAGAATAGGGGTGTCCGGCATCCGGGGAACGGGCGGCGACGACAGGGGGAGCGGACGCATGAGTGGAAGCGCGGCAGCCGAAGGGGCCCGGTTGAAAAGGCCGTCCTGGAAAGATCCCCGGCTCCTGGTCGGAATCCTGCTCGTCCTGGCATCCGTTGTGGGCGTGGTGTCCCTTGTAGGCGCCGCGGACCAGACCACCGAGGCCTACGCGGCGCGCGAGCCGATCGCTGTCGGGGAGACGCTGACCGTCGAAAAGCTGCACCGGGTCAAAGTCAGGCTCGGGGAAGTGGAAGGACACTACCTAACCCCGGAGGCCGGCCTGGACGCAGGCCTCGTGGCCGTGCAGAGGATCGGCAAGGACCAGCTGCTGCCGCGCGAAAGCGTCGGGCAGCTCGATGGCCTGGACCGCAAGCCAGTCGCTGTCACTGTTGAAGAGAATCTTCCGGTCCAGGCCGTTGCCGGCTCCCGAGTGGACGTCTGGGTGGCGTTGCCCGATACGCGGAACGGCTTCAGCGAGCCCACGCTGCTTCTGTCCGGCGCCGAAATTGCCCAGATCACCCCGGGCAGCACCGCCCTCGGATCCTCCCGGTCCACGGTTGTCATGGTGCTGGTTCCCGACGCCCAGATGCCGAAGCTGCTCGGCGCCCAGGCCAACAAGGCAAAGATCGCGGTCGTGTGGAATCCTGGCGGTACCGGGCAATGAGCATTCCCGTGGTGACGGTGGGGGACTCCCGCGATGACCTGGTGGACGGTTTGGAACGCCTGCACGGGCCCGTATCCGTTGTCCGGCGGTGCGGCGAACTGGCCGAACTGCTGGCCGCCTGCCAGAGCGGACTTGCCCGCGCCGCCGTCATAGCGACGGGCAGCGAAGAGCTGACTGCGTCGCTGGTGGACAGGCTGTCCGCCGTCGGCGTGGTGGTCATCGCCCTGACCGACAGTCCTGAGGAGTCAGCCCGGCTGCGGACCATTGGCGTGGCCGCTGAGGCCCGGGCCGTTGACGCCGCAGCCCTGGCGTCGCGGATTGCGGCATCAGTGGCACAGCTAAGTGGCGTCGGCCGGGCGGGACCTGCTGCGGCCGACAGCGCTCCCGCCGACACGACCACGAGCCACGTGCCGGAGCCATCCGGAACGCGGGATACGGCCACTGGGGGCTCTGCCGCGAGGGGACGGATCATTGCGGTCTGGGGACCGGCTGGTGCGCCGGGCCGGACCCTCGTGGCCGCCAACATCGCCGGTGAGCTGGCTGCGGAAGGCAAATCCGTGCTGCTCGTCGACGCCGACAGCTACGGTGCCAGCGTGGCCGCACTCCTGGGGCTGCTCGACGAGGCTGCCGGGCTGGCGCAGGCCTGCCGGCTGGCGGATCAAGGACTGCTCGACGCCGCTGCCCTGCTCAGGATCGCCACCACAGTTGCAACCAAAGCGGGGACGTTCCGCGTGCTGACCGGGATTACCCGGGCGGACCGCTGGAGTGAACTGCGTGCCGCGGCGCTCACCCTGGTCCTGGAGCGCGCGCGCGAGATCGCGGATGTCACTGTTGTGGATACCGGCTTCTGCCTTGAAGCGGACGAGGAGCTGAGCTTCGATGCAGGCGCGCCGCGCCGCAACGCCGCGACCTTGCGGAGCCTGGAACTGGCCGACACGGTCTTCGCCGTCGGAGCAGCCGACTCCATCGGAGTGCCGAGGCTGGTCCGCGGCCTCGCCGAGCTGCAGGCGGCCGTGCCAAACGCATCGCCGCAGGTGGTCATGAACAAAGTCCGGGCAGCCGCGGTAGGGCGGTCCCCGGAACGTCAACTTCGGGCTGCGTGGGAGCGATACGGCCCTGCCGTCACGCTGTCCGCTTTCCTGCCGTCGGACCCCGCAGCGAGCGATGCCGCGCTGCTAGCAGGGGCGCTTTTGCTCGAATCCGCCCCTGAATCCGCATTGCGGCTGGCGATCGCCAAATTGGTTTGTGCACCTGACCAGCGAAATCCAAAATCCTTTGTCTTTTCATCCACAGCACACCGCCGGGCAAAGGACTAGGGTCAACTTAAGGGCCGCAAAGAGGCGGCTGAGAACTTCTTTTATGGAGGCGTTTCGATGTCGTCAGGGTCCAGCGTGGAGGATCAGCCCGTTTCGGTCGGTAGCCGTGAAAGTTACCTCCGGGATTACTACGAGCACCTCGCGGAGGAAGATGCCAGGGCCTATCCGCAGGAAGTCCTGACAGCAAGGGCGGAGACGCACCGCACGATCGCGGCGACGCGGCAGCCAGGAAACGCGAACATTGCCATCCGTGATGAGGCCGAGTGCAGCGTCCTCTATATCGTCACAGACGATATGCCGTTCCTCGTGGACTCGGTCAACGCCGAGCTGGTCCGCCAGAACGCCCCCATCCACCTCGTGCTCCACCCGCTTTTCGTGGTGACCCGCAACCGCGAGACCGGCGAACTGGTCAAGGTCGCTCGCGTTCCGTCCCACCTTGGTTTCTCCAGCGGGGACACGGCCGCGATGCCGAATCTCTCCCACCTGATCGCCCAGGGCGACAACGCCTCGCACATGGAGTCCTGGATCGCCGTCGAAATCGGTCTGGTCGCTGAGGACAAGCGCGCGGATCTGATGAAGGGAATCTCCCGCGTGCTCGGCGACGTCCGCGCCGCCGTCGAAGACTGGCCGAAGATGCGCACCAAGGCCCTTGAGATCGCCGCCGACCTGGACAAGGTCACCAACCGGGCGCAGATCGCCGAGCTGCGCCAGGCCCAGGATCTGCTCCGGTGGCTTGATGACGGTAACTTCACCTTCCTCGGCTACCGAGAATACGACCTGGTGAACGAGTCCGGCGAGGATGTGCTGGAGCTGCGCGAGGAAAGCGGTCTTGGCCTGCTCCGCGGCGGTGCCGACACCCGCCACCAGATCCAGCACCTTACCGAGGCCGGCCGGAGGAAGGCCCGCGAGAAGCGCGCCCTGGTCATCACGAAGGCGAACTCGCGCTCCACCGTGCACCGCTCGGCCTACCTGGACTACATCGGCGTCAAGAGCTTCGACGCTGCAGGAAACGTTAACGGCGAGCGCCGCTTCATTGGCCTCCTGGCCACCACGGCCTACGCCGGTTCCGTCCGGGACATCCCCGTTGTCCGGGAAAAGGTGGCCGCCGTCCTCGACGAAGCGGGCTTCCCGCCGGACTCACACTCGGGCAAGGACCTGCTGGGAATCCTCGAAACATACCCGCGCGACGAGCTTTTCCAGATCGAAATCCCGGACCTGGCGGCCATCGCCAACGGCATCCAGCGGCTGCAGGAACGCCGCCGGACCCGGCTTTTCCTCCGGCCCGACATCTACGGCCGCTTCATGTCCGCCGTGGTCTACCTGCCGCGCGACCGCTACACCACGAACGTCCGCCTGCGCATAGAGCAGGAACTGCGGGAGACCTTCAACGCCGTGACCATCGACTACGAGGCGCGGATGACCGAGTCCGCACTGGCCCGCCTCTTTTTCCGGATCCGGCTGCCGAAGGACGCTGATGTCAGCAGCGTCAACAGCGACGAGCTGGAGAAGCGCCTGGTCAGGGCAGCTCGTTCCTGGGGCGAGGGCATTTCCGAGGTTCTGCGGGCCCGCGCCGAGAGCCGGGGCGCCGGGGTCAGGGAAAACGGTTCCAAGGAGCTGGCGGCACTCTGGGCTGAAGCGTTTCCGCCCGGCTACCGGGTGGACTACGAGATCGAAGACGCGCTGGAGGACATTGACCGCTTCGAAAAGTATGGTGCCGCCGCCGAGCGGGCCGGAGAAACTGTCAAAGCGCAGCCCGGCGTCCACGTGTACCTGCCCGAAGGGGCCGGAAGCACCCTGGAAGAGGATGCCCGGGTCAAGCTCTACATGCTGGAACCAAAGAGCCTGAGCCAGATCCTGCCGTATTTCCACAACCTCGGCCTCGAAGTCCTGGATGAACGCCCGTTCGAGATCGAGACGGCGGACCAGCGGGACTTCTTCCTCTACGACCTCGGCCTGAAGTATCCGGCCGGCGTGGATGCACAGGCCACCGGGCAGCTGCTCGGCGAGTTCTTCGGCGCCGCAGTCACCGGTGCCGTCGAATCCGACAGCTTCGACCGGCTGGTGTTGCGGGAGGGGATGCCCTGGCGCCAGGTGGTGATGCTGCGCGCCTACGCCAAATACATGCGCCAGATGGGCAACACGAACTCCTTCGAGTTCATCGCCGACACCCTGCTGCGCAACCCGGACGTGACCCGTGCCCTGACAGGGCTGTTTAGCGCACGTTTCGATCCCGCACTCAGCGACGCCGAACGCCAGCTCAGGCAGGCTCGGCTCAGCGTTGAACTGGACGCGGCAATTGAAGACGTCGCCACGCTGGATGCCGATCGGGTGCTGCGCACGTTTGCCAATTTGATCCGGGCAACGCTGCGGACCAACTACTTCCAGAACAAGACCCACATCAGCTTCAAGCTGAGCCCGGCCGCCATTGACGGGTTGCCGTTCCCGCGGCCGATGTTCGAGATCTGGGTCTACTCCCCACGGGTTGAAGGCGTGCACCTGCGCTTTGGCAAGGTGGCCCGCGGCGGCCTGCGCTGGTCGGACCGGCGCGAAGACTTCCGCACCGAGATCCTGGGTCTGGTAAAGGCCCAGACGGTCAAGAACGCCGTCATCGTCCCAACCGGCGCCAAGGGCGGCTTCTACGCCAAGCAACTCCCGGACCCTGCCGCCGACCGCAGCGCCTGGATGGCCGAGGGCATCGAAAGCTACAAGACCTTCATCCGCGGACTGCTGGACATCACGGACAACCTGATTGTGACGCCCGAGGGCCAAACCGTCAGGCCGCCGGCCGACGTCGTCCGCCATGACGACGACGACTCCTACCTCGTGGTCGCGGCGGACAAGGGCACGGCCTCCTTCTCCGACATCGCCAACGGACTGTCTGCCGAGTACGGCTTCTGGCTCGGCGACGCCTTCGCCTCCGGCGGCTCGGTGGGCTATGACCACAAGGCCATGGGCATCACCGCCCGGGGCGCCTGGGAATCGGTCAAGCGCCACTTCAGCGAGCTCGACCTCGACACCCAGTCGGAACCGTTCACCGTGGTTGGCGTCGGCGACATGTCCGGCGACGTCTTCGGCAACGGCATGCTGCTCTCCAGGCACATCCGCTTGCTCGCGGCCTTTGACCACCGGCACATCTTCCTCGATCCGGCACCGGACGAGGCGACGTCCTACGCGGAGCGCCAGCGGCTCTTCGAACTGCCCCGGTCCTCCTGGGATGACTACAACAAGTCGCTCATCAGTGAAGGCGGCGGCGTCTTTGCCCGGCAGGCCAAGGTGATCCCTGTGTCTGCACAGGTCCGCGCCGCACTCGGCCTCCCGGAAGGCACCACGGAGCTGAGCCCGCCGGAACTCCTGCGCGCGATTCTCCTGGCTCCGGCAGACCTCCTCTACAACGGCGGCATCGGCACGTACGTCAAGGCGAGCACGGAAACGAACGCCGCCGTCGGCGACAAGGCCAACGATGCCATCCGCGTCGACGGCCGCGATCTGCGGGTCAAGGTGGTCGGGGAAGGCGGAAACCTGGGCATGACCCAGCGCGGACGCATCGAGGCGGCGCTGCAGGGCGTCATCCTCAACACCGATGCGATCGACAACTCCGCCGGCGTCGACTGCTCCGACCACGAGGTCAACATCAAGATCTTCGTGGACCGGATGGTCGCGGCGGGCAAGCTGGACCAGGCGGAAAGGGCATCGTTCCTGGCCTCGATGACCGACGAAGTCGGCCGGCTGGTGCTCGAGGACAACATCGACCAGAACATCCTGCTGCTCAACGACCGGATGCGGGTCGCCGAATGGAGCCCCAGCTACGAACGGCTCATGGACTGGCTGGAAAAGTCGGCGGACCTCAAACGCGATCTGGAAGCGCTGCCCACTACAGCCACGCTGCACGAGCGGCTGGAGCAGGGACAGGGTCTGACCTCCCCGGAGCTTTCGGTCCTGGCGGCCTACGCCAAGATCGAACTTGCCAGCGCGCTGCGCGACAGCGACCTCGCCGATGACCCGTGGTTCCGCTCCACCCTGCGGGCCTACTTCCCCAAGCAGCTGCGGGAGAGGTTTGACGCCGAGCTGGACACCCACCCGCTGCGCCGCGAAATCATCGCGACCGTCGTGGCCAACGACATGATCAACCTCGGCGGCATCACGTTCGCGTTCCGCGCCATTGAGGAAACGTCGGCCACGGAGTCGGACCTGGCCAAGGCGTTCGTCGCCCTCCGCGAGGTCTACGAGCTGGACATCATGATCGCGGAACTCAACGAACTGCCGGCGTCGTTCCCGACCGAACACTGGAGCACCGTCCACCTGGACATCCGCCGGCTCCTGGACCGCGCCGTCCGGTGGCTCCTCAGCCAGGGCACCACGGCCCGTCCCATCGCCGAGATCGTGGCCGAGTTCAAGCCGCTCATGGATCCTATGCGGGCCCGGCTGCTGGATTACCTCCGCGGTGATGACCGTGCCCGCGTGACCGAATGGCTCCAGAGGGCGCGCAGCTGGGACCTTCCGGAAGACCTGGCGCACCGCTGGGCGGAGCTGTTCGAGAGCTTCGTGCTCCTGGACATTGCCAAGATCGTCCATGTCAGCCCGGAACCCGTGTCCGACGTCGCACACGTGTACTACACGGTGTTCAACCGCTTCCACGCGGATTCCCTGCTCGAACGCATCACGAAGCTGCCGCGGGCGGATCGCTGGCAGGCGCTGGCCCGGGCGGCCCTGCGCGACGACCTCTACTCCACCGTCTCGGACATGACGACGGCGGTACTGGAGAACACCCCGGCCGGGACTCCCGCGGAGGAGCGGCTGGCCGCCTGGGAGGCCCAGAACGCGGCGCAATTGGGCCGGGCGAAGGCCATGTTTGACGAGGTCAATGCCCTCGAAGCCGATGACATGGCCTCGCTGTCGGTAGCATTGAGGCTCTTGAGGTCAATCGTCCGACGCTAGGGGCTGCGGTCCCGGCGTCGCAAATGGAGGTGCTGTGGCAATCTTTACGGACCCTATCAGGGAGCATGCTGATTTCGGCCCGGGGGACGCCGAGTGGCTGCACCTCCTGGTCGGCGACTGGCAGATGGTCGCCGACCTCGCGTTCGCCGACCTCGCGCTGTGGTTTCCGCACCCCGAGTTCGGCTACGTGGCGCTTGCCCACGTCCGCCCCTCCACCACGCACACGGTGTTCCACACCGACTTCGTGGGGGAGGGGATCAGGACGGACCTGCAGCCGCTGGTCGACAAGGCCTGGGAAAGCCGCGCGATCGAGCGCTCCAATGAGACGAACTGGAGCAGCGATATGGCCCTGCGGGTCGAGGCTGTTCCGATGGTCCGCAACGGCCGCACCCTGGCCATCGTGACGTCCCACATGGACCTCTCCAGTTCACGAATGCCCTCCCGGCTGGAGCTGACCTACCGGCAGTGCGCCTACGATCTGCTGCGCATGGGCACCTTGGGGCTGTGGCCGGACTTCGCCTCGCCCACGGGCTCGCGCCGGGGCGCCCCGCGTGTGGGCGACGGCCTGATCAGGCTCGACGCCGAGGGGATCGTGCAGTATGCCAGCCCCAACGGCGTTTCCGCGTTCCGCCGCCTCGGCGACGGTGAATCCCTCGAAGGCCGGTCCCTCGCCGAGGTGACCGCCGGGCTCCTGAAGGACCGGCGCCTGGTCGATGAAACGCTGCCGCTCGTGGTCACGGGCCGCATGCCGTGGCGCAGTGAAATCGAGTCACGCGGGGTGAGCCTTTCGCTCCGGGCAATCCCGCTGCGCGACGAGCAGCAACGGTTCGGCGCCCTGGTCCTGTGCCGGGACGTCTCGGAGCTGCGTCGCCGGGAGATGGAACTGGTCACCAAGGACGCCACCATCCGCGAAATCCATCACCGCGTGAAGAACAACCTGCAGACCGTCGCGGCCCTTTTGCGGATGCAGTCACGGCGCATGGTCAGCGACGAGGCCAAGCAGGGGCTCGAGCAGGCGATGCGGCGGGTCGCGACCATTGCCCTCGTGCATGAGACGCTGTCCCAGGGCCTGACGCAGAGCGTTGATTTTGACGAACTCATTGGCCGCCAGTTCCGCCTCTCGGCCGAGGTGGCCTCGCCTTCGCAGCAGGTCCGGACCCAGCGTTCAGGGCTCTTCGGAGATCTGCCGAGCGACTTCGCCACTCCGTTGGCCCTCGTTATCAACGAACTCGTCACGAATGCCGTGGAACACGGTCTGGAAGGGCGGACCGGTACCGTCTCGCTGATTGCCGACCGCTCCGAGACCGAGGACGGCGAGGAACTTCTCACCGTCAGGATAGAAGATGACGGCGTCGGTCTGCCGGACACACCGTATACAGAAGGCCTTGGCCTGCAGATCGTCCGCACCTTGGTCACTAGCGAACTCGGCGGCACCATCCAGTGGCAGGCCAGGGAGGGCGGGGGAACCGCAGTCCAGATTGTCCTGAGCCTCGCGACAAACTGACGGCGCTTAACTTACCGGGGCTTAAACGGCAACGGCCGCGGACCAATCGGTCCGCGGCCGTTGCTGCAGGCATCATGCTGTGGCTGCCGGTGCTCCGGCTGCAGGATTAGGAAGCGCGCCGCGCCCGCGCCGCGCGGCGCTTGAGGGCGCGGCGCTCGTCTTCGCTCATGCCGCCCCAGACGCCGGCGTCCTGGCCGGACTCCAAAGCCCACTGCAGGCAGGTGTCCACGACGGGGCAGCGCCGGCAAACGCTTTTCGCTTCCTCGATCTGCAGGAGGGCAGGGCCGGTGTTTCCAACGGGGAAGAACAGCTCCGGGTCCTTGTCAAGGCAGGCTGCGCGGTTACGCCAATCCATGCTGATCAGTTACTCCATTCCTGGGAACGCGTTAAATGCCTTTGTGAAATTATTCACTAGAGGCTCCATAAGAAAGGGGCCCATTGGGGCCCCCTCGGTCATCTGGATTAAGCGTGTCATGTTAACGCTGTGTAAACAAGGGGTAAAAGAGGTCAACATGCCTCGATGCCGTGAGCGATGCATCACATTCTCTGGCGGCGTCCTCACAACTAGTCGACTATGTCCGGTAGTGTGCCAGTGTGTCAAGGCCCCCTCTGAACCCAGAAGATCCGCGCGAAAATTCCGGCGACAATCCCCGGGACGGTGCCGACATGTCGTCCCGTGAGTATTCCGGGGAAAAGGCAGGCGAAAATTCGGGCGGGCATCCTGGCGAGAATAGCCCCGGACAACCTGCCGAAGAGCTTGCACAAGACCGTATCCACGACGGGGCCGAAGCTCCGGTCCGGCCAAAGGGCATTGTTGTCATCGCCGTCGTCGTCGCACTTCAGGCCACGGCGCTGCTCCTGGCCGGCGCCTGGTACGGGACCCAGCTCCTGACCGGGGCGCCGGTGCTCTCATTCTGGGGTGCAGTCTTCACGCTGGGCCTGCTGCTGGCATTCTCGGTCTGGCTTTTCGCCGTGGCACGCTTCCTCATGCGAGGGTTCCGCTGGCCGCGCGCCGGGGCCCTGGTGGCCCAGCTCTTCGTGCTGACCATTGGCTTCCCGACCCTGACCGGCGGCTATCCGCTGGCCGGACTGGCCATGCTGGTCCCCGCCCTGACCGCAATTGTGCTCCTGTTCGACAAGCGGGTCATAGCATTCGCCTCAAGGGCAGCCGGAGCCCCGCCTGCCCTTTAAATGTCCCGTCCTGCAACGGCCCGCCGGCAGGCAGGTCTGCCGCCAGCTGGACAGGCGTCGCCCGGCCGTCGGAAATCACGACGGCGCGACCCGGCGGAGGACTGTGTTCCGGTTCGAACCGAACTCCGAACGGCTCTGCGTCCATGAGTCCTCGCGGCCGAATCAGCACCGCCCGCCCCTGGCTGCGTGCGGCGGCCGCGAGAACCACCCGTTGCCCAAATACGGGGCCGAAGCCCGCCGCGAAGACCACACTCCATCCCAGAATATTCAGGGATGCCAGGTTGCTGTTGGCTTCATGGGAGAGCAGGTCAGCGTCGTCTACGAGCGCTATCGCTGTCCGCTCCAGGGTGCCCGCAAGGGCACTGGCATAGGCCTCGGACCAGTAGCGGCCGGGATCGGTCCGCGCGGGCGGCGCGAGCCAGGCGGGGGCGGGGTTCAGTTCCGGGAGTACGGCCAGCAACGTGCTCTTTCCTGAGGCGGGTCCGCCGAGGACCGCAAGGACGCTGCCGGCCGACAACGGAACGGCGTAGGGCAGGAGTTCGTCGCCTCCGACCCCGAGGAGCAGCTCGCCTGCGGGGATCGGGACCTGCGGGGCAGCGTGCCCGGTAGCGGGCGTGGCCGCCGGCGGCGGAATCGTTCGGCCCTGCCCACCACGGCCGCGCCGGGCCAGTACCTCATCCACGCTCACTGACGCCGGCAGGGCCTCTACCCGGAAGGGCCTCGCCGAGAACGCTGGCCCCGTGATGTGCCGCCCGCCCGGGACCTTGGGTTCGAACAGCTGGGCCACGTGCCCGGTGGCCAGTGGAGTCGGCACGAATGCGCCGAACACGGCTACGCGGCCCGGAACCGGCTCCAGCGCCGGCAGCCGCGGCCAGGCCAGGCGCCCCTCTTCGGTGGAGCCCGCGGGAAAAAAGATCCGGTTCGGCAGACCAGCGAAAAACCGGGAGGTGACGAGTTCGCGGCCGCCCGTGACAAGGACGGTAATTTCTGCCCTGGACCCGTCCCGCACGATGTCATGGACCAGGTCCTCGGCCCATGCCTGCGGCCCGGCACGGAACGCCGACACCCAGGCGCCCCAGCCGCTGAGCACCAGGACCAGCCGGGGCCGCGGGCCGGCCGAGGTCCCGCTGAGCCGGGACGAGGCCTCTTCGGCGATACGCTGCAGCACCCTGGCGGCCCGGCGGACTTCATTCAGGCCGGCCACGGCACCGACCCGGGGAGCCCTGGCGACTGCGCTGAACGCGCCGGCCGCGTCGAGGATATACAGGTGCGACTCCACACGGCCGGTCAGAAGCTGGTCGACGGCCAGGGCCAGGGCGGCGTCTCCGGCGGCTTCGGCTCCGATAAGGGCCAGGTGCCCGTGCCGGGCAGGGTTCCAGCCCAGTTCAGTGACGCGTTGGAGTTCCGGCAGGTCCACCCGCCCCAGCGGCACCAGGCCGCCGTCGGCGTGTTCCTGAACCGGGTGCGGCAACAAGGCCGGCAGGGGTTTCGCCACCGGCCGGCGCGGCCGTCGGCCGCCGAGATCCTGCCACAGGCCAACAGCGACGTCGATGAACGGGGCCTGATCCTGCGCCGGAGCCATGAGCCCGTCCCCGTCGTGATCTTCGCGCCCGGCAGAGCCGTCGGCCAAGAGGCCTCTCACCGCCCGGGGCCGGGTCAGTTCATCCGTGACCGTGCGCACCGTGACCGCTCCGTCCCCCCGTGCGGCGGTCCCGGACGCCAGGGTGGCCGTCTGGAACTCCTCCGGGGCCTGCGTGCCACGGATCAGGAACGCCCGTCCCGGACGGGCGATGGGGATGGCAGCCGCGAGCCCGGAGCCCATGACGTCGATTGATTCGAGGCCGGACTGGACCCGGAGGGCGATGCAGGTGGTGACATTGGCCCTGATATCGGCATTCAAGGCTCCCTGCGGACGCTGGGTGGCCATGATGAGATGGACCCCCAGCGACCGGCCGATGGCGGCGATTCTCATGAGTTCGGAGAGCGCGCCGGGCGCTTCGTCCACGAGGATCCTGAACTCGTCCACAACGATGACCAGATATGGAACGGGCGGCCCGCCCGCCGGTGATGACTCGTAGGCCGCGAGGTCCGGTGCATTCACCCGGGCGAGCAGTTCCTCCCGGCGCCGCACCTCCGCCCGCAGCGAAACGAGCGTGCGCTCCACTTCCGCGCCGCCCAGATCCGTCAGCATGCCGACACAGTGAGGTAGACCGGTCAGTGGGCCGAGGCCCGAGCCGCCCTTGAAATCTATGAAGAGCAGGTTTACGCGGTCCGGTGGATGGCTGGCCGCGAGGCCGGCGGCGACAGTCCGCAACAACTCCGATTTCCCGGAGCCAGTGGTCCCGGCCACCAGGAAGTGCGGACCGTCCGCCTTCAGATCGATCCGCAGGACTCCGGCCTTTCCCGCGCCGACCGGTGTGCCCAGTCCGGCCTCCGGACCTGTCCGGGACCAGCGTGCCAGAATGTCCGGCGCATCGAGGGGAAGGACATCAGCCAGGCTGCAGCTGAGCGGGATGGCCCGGTGCGCCGCCGCGGTGCGCCGTGTGCCGTTGAGGGTCCGGCAAAAGCGGTCAAAGACGCGCATCGGGACCAGGTCCGGGACGAAGTCCGTGGCCGGGGCATCTGCCGGGATGAGGGTGCCGCGCCGGCCGAGGACAATGCCGGGGTTTTCGCCGGGGCACTGCTCCGGCGAGCATTCAATTACCCTCCACCCGTGGGCCGTGGCCAGCGACCGCAACGCCGGGCCGGCACCGGCGGTCGGCCCTGTACCGGCGGTCGATCCTGCGCCGTGCGCCGGGCCGGTGGCGGCTCCCGGCCGCTCCGGAGTGCCCCAGAGGAGAAAGACTCCACGGTCATAGCCCTCGCCGGGACCGGCCGTCAACAGGGCGGTGGTGACGGCGTCATCTGCAGACAACGTAACGCCGGGCAGGAACCGCGCTGACAACGGCAGGATGTGCGCCGGCCCATGGAGGAGCAGGCGCGTGCTGCCGCTGAGGGGATAGGTGGACAGTTGCAGGATGAACGAGCGCGCCAGGCCGGCGGCGGCCGGCCCGGGACCGTGGATGGTCACCACCGCCGACGCCGGGTCCAATGTCAGGGGCACCAGGCCGAGCGGCGGCGGCCGGAAGCCGGGCTCGGGAGGTTCCAGCCGGATATTCGCCGACTGATCCGCCAGCCCGAGCCGCAGCCAGATGTCCGGTGGCTCCCCGCGAGCCGCAGGAGCAACCGGAGGCACCCCGGCCGCGGAACAGATGACCGCGTCCGCCGCGGAGGGTGCTGCCTGCCGCCGCCGTTCCCTGTCCTGCCGGACCGCCTCCGCCACAGCGGCGCTGAGGTCCCGGCGCTGGCGGCGGCCCGACAGGAACGGGACCAGGACGGACACCCCGGACACGGCGGTGAACGCCAGGAACATCCACATGCCGGTAAGTAGCGCCAGGCCGACGCCGAGCAGAAGCGGCAGCACCGCGGCCAGTACCACCGCGGCACGGTGCATGGGGGCAGCGGCGCCGCGGACAACCAGTGGCGCGGCAACACTGGAGCCCGCAAGCGCGGTCAGGGAGTCCGGCGCAGCGTCGGGCACCGCCGGCGACCCGAGCCGGAGCGAAAACGTGGAGTCGCCGCAGCGGATCGCGGACCCGGTGGTCACGGCCGCCTTCCGTACCGTGCGGCCGTCAACGCTGGTTCCGTTCGCACTGCCGAGGTCCACGATCGTGATGTCCGAGTCCGACACGTCCAGGCGGGCGTGCTGCCGGGAGAGTGCGGCGTCGGGGATCACGACCTCGGTGCCGCTGCGTCCGATCCGGAACTGGCCCCTGCGCAGCGCGGCGAGCGTACCCGCGCCCGGACCGCTGTCCACGGCGAGCACCAGGGCGGCACTGTCCAGTTGTCCCGGCCCGGCCCGCGATTTCCGCGGTGTGGCGGAGCCATCAGCTGGCCCGGCACCCGCGAACACAGCACCGTCAACCAGTACAGCACCGGGGACCAGGGGAGCGACGCCAACGCTCATGCCCGCGACCGGGCCTCCCCGGAGGAACAGTTCACCCGTCCCGTAGCGCCGCGCGATGGCGGTCTCAAGGTCCGCGCCGGTGCACGCATCGGGCATCTCGATGGCCAGTTCCAAAAGCTGCGGATCGTGCATGGACTGCCCGTCCGGCGTCGAACCTGACGGCGTTGAACCTGACGGCGTTGAACCTGACGGCGTCGAACCTGACAGGAGGGTGCACGGCACAAGAGTGCAGTGGAAGATCATCCGGGACATCCTTTCCGCGTGGCGCCCCCTGATTCCACGTTAGGGATGCTTCAGCCCCGCTGGGCCGGGCAACGTTAGCCATGTGGATACAAGCCGTGTGGATCTGCGGGACGGAGCCGCCGGACCCGGGCCCGGCGGCTCCGCGCTGGGGCCGTGGGGGATCCGTGCCGGGTGCGCGCCGGCCCCGGGCGGCAAGGGCCGGGCGCCTGTTCCAATGGAGCCTCGGGTAGGCTAGAGCAGCAGACAATGCGCAACATTGGGCTGCCCGCATTCGAATCAGGAGAGTTTGTGACCGCTGACCTCGTCATCGTAGGGTCGGGCTTCTTTGGCCTGACAATCGCAGAACAGGCCGCCACTGAGCTGGGCTTGAAGGTAGTCGTCATCGACCGCCGCCACCACATCGGCGGAAATGCCTACAGCGAAAAGGAAGAGCAGACCGGCATCGAAGTGCACCGTTACGGTGCGCACCTTTTCCACACATCCAACGACCGGGTGTGGGAGTACGTGAACCGCTTCACGACGTTTACGAACTACGTCCACAAGGTCTACGGCGTGCACAAGGGCGAGGTCTACTCCCTGCCCATCAACCTGGCCACGATCAACCAGTTCTTCCGCGCCAACCTGACCCCCGGCCAGGCGCAGGAGCTGATCAAGGAACAGGCCGGCGAACTGGCAGGCACCGATCCGCAGAACCTGAACGACAAGGGCATCCAGCTGATCGGACGGCCGCTCTACGAGGCGTTCATCAAGCACTACACCGGCAAGCAGTGGCAGACGGATCCCAAGGACCTGCCCGCGGGCATCATTTCCCGCCTTCCCGTCCGGTACAACTACGACAACCGGTACTTCAACGACAAATACGAGGGCCTGCCGACCAACGGCTACACAGCCTGGATCGAAAAGATGGCCGAGCACCCGAACATCGAGGTCCGGCTCAACACGGATTTCTTCGACGAGTCGCACGAGTACAGCAAGAGCAAGGTGATCGGCACCATCCCGGTTGTCTACACCGGGCCCGTGGACCGCTACTTCGACTACGCCGAAGGCGATCTCTCCTGGCGCACCATCGACTTCGAGGAGGAAGTCCTCGACGTCGGCGATTTCCAGGGCACCTCCGTGATCAACTACAACGACGACGACGTGCCATTCACGCGCATCATCGAGCCGCGCCATTTCCACCCGGAGCGTGACTACCAGACGGAGAAGACCGTCATTATGCGTGAATTCTCCCGCGC
>JBKPJW010000387.1:0-14525 GCA_046730875.1 Actinomycetota bacterium
GATCCGCGCCGCCCTGGGTCCGCTCGCCTTCCACCTCGACCGGGACGTGTTCGACGCCGGCGACGTCACCGTGCGCGACGGGTCCCTGGAGGCCGGCCAGGAACGCGCCGGGCTGGCCATTTCCAGCTTGCTCGACGCCGGGCAGCTCCCGGTGGTGCTGGGCGGCGGGCACGAAACCGCGTTCGCCAGTTACCTCGGCGTGGCGGGGTCGGCGGCCGTGCGCGACGGCCTGAAGATCGGCGTGCTGAACCTCGATGCCCATTTCGACCTGCGCGACGAGCCCGTGCCCAGCTCCGGCACGCCGTTCCTGCAGATGGCCCGCGCGGAAGCCGCCGCCGGCCGCGAACTGCGCTACGCCGTCGTCGGGATTTCCGAACCGAACAACACCCGGGCGCTGTTCCGGACGGCCGAGGAGCTCGGCGTGGACTACCTGCTGGACGAGGACTGCTCGGCCGAAGCCGCGCAGTCCTTCGTGGCGGCGTTCCTCGCGCAGGTGGATGCGCTGTACCTGACCATCGACCTGGACGTCCTGCCGGCCTCGGCGGCCCCCGGAGTGAGCGCCCCGGCCGCGTTCGGCGTGCCGCTGCCGGTGATCACCGCCGTATGCCGGCAGGTGGCCGCGAGCGGGAAGCTCCTGCACCTGGACGTTGCGGAGCTCAACCCGGAGTTCGACATCGACGCCCGCACCGCCAAGGTGGCCGCCCGGCTCATCAACACGCTGCTGGGCTAGCCGGGTGCCCGGCGGGCGCAGCGTGCGGCCCGTCAGATGGGTGTTTTCGGCGCCTTGCCCTCGTCGCCATGCTGCTGGACCGCCTTCCGTTCGCGGAGCCGGTCCAGCCGGTTCATGACCGGTGCCGTCGTGGCCCCGTGCAGCACGATGGACATTGCCACCACCAGGCCGATGAACGCCCACAACTGCGCGGCCTGGGCGTTGAAGTCGCCCTTGCTGAGCGCGTAGGCGAGGTAGTAGAGCGAGCCGATGCCGCGGATGCCAAAGAAGGCGATGGCGATCCGCTCCCGCGGGCCGGTCTTGCCCCGCGCCAGGCCGATCCAGCCGGCCAGCGGACGGACGACCAGCAGGAAAGCCAGCGCCACCAGGATCTCCGCCCAGCCGATACCGCCCAGCAAACCCCGGGCGATCGCGCCGCCCAGGAGCACCAGGATGACCACCGTCATGAGCCGTTCGAGCTGCTCGACGTAGGAGTGCATCACGCGGTGGAATCCATGCGTCCGTTCCGCGGCCCGGATGGTCACGGCACAGACAAAGACGGCGATAAACCCGTAGCCTTCCAGCATTTCCGTCACCCCGTAGGCCAGGAAAGTCGCCGCCAGCGCCACGAAGCCTTCGGAGTGGCTGGACAACCGGATGCTGTCACGGGCGGAGAAGAACAGCAGGCTCAACGCTTTCCCTGCCAGCCAGCCGAGGAGCACCCCCATGCCGATCCGCCA
Source organism: Actinomycetota bacterium (assembly GCA_046730875.1). GTDB lineage: Bacteria > Actinomycetota > Actinomycetes > Actinomycetales > Micrococcaceae > Arthrobacter. The sequence goes on from JBKPJW010000387.1 coordinate 1,450, forward strand.
TACGACGTCGATGGCGAACCAGGAAACAAACCACTCGGACGGCGAGGGGCCCACCAGGCTGATGGCGATGGCCAGGTAGACAAACGGGAACGCCAGCCCGTCATTCAGGCCGGCCTCGGAGGTGAGTCCGAAACGGATCTCGTCTTCGCCGCGCTCGGTTTCATCCTCGTCATCGGCGGGCTCCCCCACCTGGACTTCGGAGGCCAGCACGGGGTCCGTGGGCGCGAGCGCCGCTGCGACCAGCAGCGCGGCTCCGAGCCCAAGCCCCAGCACTCCGAGCCCCAGGAGGGTCAGGCCAACGATGCAGATCGGCATGGCCACGCCCAGCATCCGCCAGGTGGTGGACCATTCGCGCCTGCCCACCGGGCGGTCGAGCGCGAGGCCGGCGCCCATCAACGAGATGATGACGCAGACTTCGGTCAGATGGGTGGTGAACTCCCCGTATTGCAGGGGGTCCGGGTCCGGCAGCTCCGGGATAAAAGTGAAGGTCAGCATGCCCGCGGCCAGGAAGACCATCGGCATGGACAGCGGCGCATTGCGCAGCAGCCTGGGCAGAAGGGCGGCGGCGAAGACGGCCAAGCCTGCCGCCGCAAAAACGATGCTGGGAGCCTCAAACACTGCGTATTCCTCCTGCCGGGGCCCGGATGCCCGGGGATGGGGAGGGGCGCCGTCCCTGCGGAACGGCGCCCCTGTCACCAACATACGCGCGAGCGGCGCGAAACCCGGTGCGGCTAGCTGCGACGCACCTGCACGCCGTCGGACTGCAGGAAAAGCTGCGTCTCGGACGGTCCGGCGGGGACCAGCCAGAGCACATTTCCGCTCACTGACACTTCTTCAACTTCACCGGCGGCAATCACCTGTGCGTGCTTGACGATTTCTACCCGCTCGCCCACCCGGAGGCCACTCCAGTCGGAAACCGTGGCGGCGGATGCGATTCGCCTGGACAGAACTGTGCCGCGTGCTTTCATTGAACTTCTACCCCTTTGTATGTGTTCTTTGCCACAACTTCATTGGTGTGACTTTCCATTAGTACTACAGTTCCCGCGCCCCTGTGGGCCGTGTTGCAGAGTATTTCGGGGACGCCGGGAAATGTTTACTGAAATTGCATTTTGTTTTGCCTCACGCGAGATTTCCGACGGCGGATTCGGCCGCCGCGCGGATTCCGCCCGATGCCACCAGGGCATCCGCCGCTTCCAGCTCCGGCGACAGGAACCGGTCCGTGCCCGGGCCGTCGACGACCTCGCGCAGCGCAGCGATCACGGCCGCGCCCGCAGGACCCGGCGTGAGTTCGCCGCCGGAGAGCTGGGTGCGAATGTCCAGCGCGCGGGCCGAGGCCACGAGTTCCACGGCCAGGACGCGGCGCAGGTTCTCCACCGCGCGGCGAAGCTTGCGGGCCGCGTGCCAGCCCATGGAGACGTGGTCTTCCTGCATCGCAGAGCTCGGGATCGAGTCCACCGACGCCGGGACTGCCAGCCGCTTGTTGTCCGAGACCAGCCCGGCCTGGGTGTACTGGGCGATCATGAGGCCTGAATCGACGCCGGGATCCGCGGCCAGGAAGGCCGGCAGCCCGTGCGAGCGCGCCGGGTCCAGCATCCGGTCCGTGCGCCGCTCGGCAATGGAGCTGAGGTCCGCGACGGCGATTGCGAGGAAGTCCAGCACGTAGGCCACCGGGGCGCCGTGGAAGTTGCCGTTGGAGCTGACCCGTCCGTCCGGCAGGACCACCGGGTTATCGATCGCGGCGGCCAGCTCGCGGGACGCGACCAGGGCGGCATGGTCCACGGTGTCCCGGACGGCGCCGGCCACCTGGGGGGCGCAGCGCAGCGAGTAGGCGTCCTGGACCTTGGTGTCATTGATCCGGTGCGAGGCCACGATCGGCGAGTTGGACAGGACCCGCAGCATGTTGTCCGCGGAGGCGGCCTGGCCCGGGTGCGGGCGGAGCGCGGCGTGCAGCTCGGGCAGGAACACCTGGTCAGTGCCCAGGAGCGCTTCGACGCTGAGCGCGGCGGTGATGTCCGCCGTCGTAAGCAGCTGGCGGATGTCCGCGATGGCCATCAGCAGCATGCCCAGCATGCCTTCGGTGCCGTTGACGAGGGCCAGGCCCTCCTTTTCGGCCAGGGTAACGGGTTCGATTCCGTGCGCGGCGAGGAGCTCGGCCACGGGCCGGCCGCCCCTGGCGCCGTACAGTTCCCCGTCCGGGCCGGTCGCTTCGCCTTCGCCCATGAGGACCAAGGCGCAGTGCGAGAGCGGGGCGAGGTCGCCGGAGCAGCCGAGCGAGCCGAATTCGCGGACCACGGGAGTGATGCCGGCGTTGAGGACATCCACCATGGTCTGCAGCACCACCGGGCGGACACCGGTGCGCCCGGAGGCAAGGGTCTTGGCGCGCAGGAACATGATGCCGCGGACCACCTCGCGTTCCACGGCCGGACCCATGCCGGCGGCGTGGCTGCGGATCAGCGATTTCTGCAGCTGGGTGCGCAGCTCGCTGGGGATGTGCCGGTTCGCCAGGGCCCCGAAGCCGGTGGAGATGCCATAGGCGGGGGTCTCGCTGTGGGCGAGGTCATCGATGTGGGCGCGGACCTTGGCGACGGCGTCGAGGGCGTCCTGGGCGATGGTCACCTTGGCGTCGTGGCGGGCGACGGCGACGACGTCTTCGGGGGTCACGCCGCTGGAGCCGAGGGTGACGGTGAGCGGGGCCTGGGTTGTTGCATTGGCTGTGATGGTCATGGTTCCTACTTCTGTAAGCTGCGCGAGCGGGCCTCGTGGGGATCGATTGCTCCGAAGGTGCCCTTTTGGGGGCTCAAAACGGCGGTTGCGGAGCAATCGATGGGATTTAGGGGGCCTGGGGGGACATGGGGATGCGAACGCCGCGTTCTTTGGCGACCTCGACGGCGCGGTCGTAGCCGGCATCGACGTGGCGGATGACACCCATGCCGGGATCGTTGGTGAGGAGGCGTTCGAGTTTCTGCGCCGCGAGGTCGGTGCCGTCGGCGACGGAGACCTGGCCGGCGTGGATGGAGCGGCCGATGCCGACGCCGCCGCCGTGGTGGATGGAGACCCAGGTGGCGCCGGAGGCGGTGTTGAGCAGGGCGTTGAGCAGCGGCCAGTCGGCGATCGCATCGGAGCCGTCCGCCATGGCCTCGGTCTCCCGGTACGGGGAGGCAACCGAGCCCGAGTCAAGGTGGTCGCGGCCGATCACGATGGGCGCCTTGACCTTGCCCTCCTTGACGAGCTGGTTGAAGAGCAGCCCGGCCTTGGCGCGTTCGCCGTAGCCCAGCCAGCAGATGCGGGCCGGCAGGCCCTCGAACTCGACGCGCTCACCGGCGGCGTCGATCCAGCGGTGCAGGTGCTTGTTGTCCGGGAAAAGTTCCTTGATGGCCTTGTCCGTGACGGCGATGTCCTCGGGGTCACCGGAAAGCGCCACCCAGCGGAACGGGCCGAGGCCCTCGCAGAACAGGGGCCGGATGTAGGCCGGGACGAAGCCGGGGAATTCGAAGGCGCGGTTGTAGCCGCCCTTGCGGGCCTCGTCGCGGATGGAGTTGCCGTAGTCGAACACTTCGGCGCCGGCGTCCTGGAACTCCACCATGGCCTGGACGTGCTTGGCCATGGAGGCCTGGGCCTTCTTGGTGAAGCCCTCCGGGTCAGCGGCGGCCTCGCGGTGCCATTCCTGGACCGTGACGCCTTCCGGCAGGTAGCTCAGGGGGTCGTGCGCGGAGGTCTGATCCGTGACGATGTCGACCGTGAGCTCCCCGGCATTGTGGCGGCGCAGGATCTCCGGGAAGACGGTGGCGGCGTTGCCGACGTAGCCCACGGACCAGCCGCGGCGTTCTTCCTTGGCTTTGAGGACCTTGGCGATCGCGGCGTCGAGGTCGGTCTCCACCTCATCGAGGTAGCGCTTGCCGGCGCGGCGCCGGAGGTGACTTTCGTCGACGTCGACAATCAGGCAGGCGCCGTCGTTCAGGGTGACGGCGAGCGGCTGGGCGCCGCCCATGCCGCCGCAGCCGCCGGTGAGGGTCAGGGTGCCGGCGAGGGTGCCGTTCTCGTCGCCGGTGAGCTTGCGGGCGATCGCCGCGAAGGTCTCGAAGGTGCCCTGCAGGATGCCCTGGGTGCCGATGTAGATCCACGACCCGGCCGTCATCTGGCCGTACATCATGAGGCCCTCGGCCTCGAGCCGGCGGAATTCGGGCCAGTTCGCCCAGTCACCGACGAGGTTGGAGTTGGCCAGCAGCACCCGCGGCGCCCATTCGTTGGTGCGGAAGACGCCGACCGGCTTGCCCGACTGGACCAGGAGGGTTTCGTCCTTGTCCATGGTCTCGAGAGTGCGGGTGATGGCGTCGAACGCGGCCCAGGACCTGACAGCCCGGCCGGTGCCGCCGTAGACCACCAGGTCATCCGGGCGTTCGGCGACCTCGGGGTCGAGGTTGTTCATGAGCATGCGCAGCGGGGCTTCGGTCTGCCAGGACTTGGCGGTGAGCTGGGTGCCGCGGGCTGCTTTGACCGGGCGGGCACCGGTGGTGAAATCGGCGGGTGCCATGAGGGGCTCCTTTGTTGCTGGACAGTGTGGGTGCTGGATGGTGTGGGTGCGGAATGAGGTGGGCTGCTGGCGGGTGGTGCGGGATGTCTCGGGCGGAACGAGGTTCTGTATCCACTAAAGCCTGTCCGCACGGGCGGAAACAGGGCCTGTGAACGAGCGCTGTCCGGGATTCCAGACGCGCCCCCTCCCCCAACTAGCTCGCAGCAGGGGCCGTTCTGGACGTCCAGAACGGCCCCTGCTGCTAGCTAGTTGGGTGGGCTTACTGGGCGGGGCGGCCGTGGAGCCGAACCGACAGCTCGTCGGCGACCTTCCGGACGCGGACGGCCAGGACCGGCCACTGGTCCGCGGGCAGCTTGTCCTCAAGGAAGGTCACCGCGACGGCCGCGGTCGGCCACCCCACATGGTCGGTCACGGCCGCGGCGATCGAGCCGAACCCGGGAGTCACCTCGCCGTGTTCGGTGGCGTAGCCGCGCAGCCGGACCTGGTCCAGATGGGAGGACAGTGCGGAGTACTTCATGATGGGCGACTCGGTTTCGTGCCGGGCCGTGAATGCGGCGGCATTCGGGTACAGCGCCCGCACCTGGGACTTCGGCAGCGCGGCGAGGATGGCCCGACCGCTCGCGGTGAGATGGCTGGGCAGCCGGACGCCGACGTCGGTCACGAGGGACGGGCGGTTCTTGGCCCGCTCCTCCACGATGTAGAGCACGTCGCGCCCGTGCAGCACAGCAAGATGGGCGCTCTCGCCAATGACGTCGACCAGCGAGGCGAGCAGCGGCCGGCCAAGCCGGGATAGGGGCTCCTGCCGCGAATACGCCGAACTGAGCTCAAAGGCGCTGATGCCCAGGCCGTAGCGCTGCTCTTCGTGCAGGTGCAGCACGAAGCCGTTCGCCTCCATGACACCGAGCAGGTGGTACACGCTGGAGCGGGGCAGCTCCAGCGCCGTGGCGATGTTCGACGCCGCCATCGGCCCGCGCCTGGAGGCCAGCAGCTTCAGGATACGCAGGGTGTTTTCGGCGGCCGGTACCTTCGAGGCCGCCCTGGTGCCAACGGCCCTGCGGATAGAGCCCGGCGCGCCGGCCTTGGGCGGAGCGGGCGTGCCGGCAGTGCTGGCGGCCGGCGTCGGGGCCGCGGGGCTCTCGGTGGTGCTGGTGGCTGGCATGGATCCTCTTTTGGTCGGGGTGTCCGGTATCCCGTACTTAAGCATGCGCCCGGCGGCGGCGGGCAGGGGTCCCTTTCCGGGACGATCCTGTCTGGGATTCCGGACAATCGCGAAAGCACCGGCGTCCGGGGTCCTCTGCCCCTAGCCCGTACCGGCTCCCGGTGTTTCGATGAACACCGGGAGCCGGCTTCCATATGGGCTCCGCGGCTTTGCGGTTGCAGAGGGAAGGCTAGGGACATGGATTCAGCGTTGTCGGGCCGGGTGGCCCTAGTCGCCGGGGCGACGCGCGGCGCAGGCCGCGGCACGGCCGTTGCCCTCGGCGAGGCGGGAGCCATGGTGTACTGCACCGGCCGCACGACGTCCCGCCACCGTTCCGACTACAACCGGCCCGAGACGATCGAAGAGACGGCCAGTCTCGTCACTGCAGCGGGCGGCGTGGGGATCGCCGTGCAGGTCGATCACCGCCAGGGCGGCCAGGTAGCGGCCCTGGTGCAACGGATCGAGGCCGAGCAGGGCCGGCTGGACGTCCTTGTGAACGACATCTGGGGCGGAGAGGACCTCATTGAATGGAACACCCCGCTCTGGGCCCACGATCTCGAGTCCGGGCTGCAGATGCTGCACCTTGGCATCGACACGCACCTCATCACCAGCCACTTCGCGCTGCCGCTGCTGACCCGCCGCCCCGGCGGCCTAGTGGTGGAGATGACCGACGGTACCCGCGAATACAACGCCCTGCACTACCGGGTCTCCGTGTTCTACGACCTCGTCAAGACCGCGGTGCTCCGCCTTGCGTTCAGCCAGGCGGAGGAACTGAAGTCCTCCGGGTGCACGGCCCTGGCACTAACGCCCGGCTGGATGCGCTCCGAGATGATGCTCGAACACTTTGGCGTCACGGAGGCGAACTGGCGGGAGGCAGCGAGCAGGCAACCGCACTTTGCCGCGATCTCGGAAAGCCCAATCTTCGTGGGCCGTGCGGTCGCGGCTCTGGCGGCAGACCCCGACGTGCACGGCCGCACGGGCGGCTCGTATTCGTCCGGCGAGCTGGCGCGTGAATACGGTTTCACCGACGTCGACGGATCGCAGCCGGACTGCTGGAGGTACCTCGTGGAAGTGCAGGAAGCGGGACTCAACGCGGATGCCACCGGATACCGCTGACCGCGGCCCCACCGCCTTAACGGCGGGCCGCCCGGATCAGCGGCACATCCTGCAGCTGCTTACAGGAGCGGGCCGGGGCCGGGGTGGACTACGATCTGGATCATGAAGCACACGTGGGAGCCTTCCGCGGACGGCGTCATGAGTCTTCCCTCCGGGCGGCTCATCCGCGGGCGCGGGCTGCACTACGCGCTTCCGCCCGGGCCGTCCCCCGGATTCGGGGTGTATCTGCTGGGCTGGCAGCCGCCCCCGGTGGAGTGGGAGTCCAGATGGGTGCTCTGGCCGGACCTTCGGCTGCCGGCCGACCAGACGGACGCCCTGGACGCTTTCCGGGAGGCCTGGCGCCGTGCGGAGACGGAGCGCGTCGAAGTGGCCTGCTGGCGCGGCATCGGCAGGACCGGCACAGCGCTGGCCTGCATCGCCATTCTCGACGGCGTCCCACCCGGTCAGGCGGTGTCCTACGTCCGCCGCCAATATCGGCGTCGGACGGTGGAAACCCCATGGCAGCGACGTTACGTCGCCAGCTTCCGGACGGAGTCGCCGTAGCCGCGTCGGTCACACTGGGTCGGTCACACTGGGTCGGTCACACTGGGTCGGTCACACTGCGGCGGTCACACTGGGTCGGTCACACTGTGACGACAGCCTTCCCGTGGAGGTGGCCGTCGCGCAGATCCCGAATGGCGGCAGGAGCGTCGGCCAAGGTGTAGCGCTTGCCGATGACGGGTGTCACGGCGCCCGCCTCGATAAGCCCGGTCAGGAACCGGAGGTCCTCCGCCCGCTCGGCCGACATGACGCCTACGAGCCGCTGGCCGACGAACACGGACAGCAGTGCGGCGCGGAGCGAACGTTCAAAACCGCCCGTCAGCCGTCCGCCACCTTCCCCGCCGACGATGGCGAGCGTTCCCTTGGGCCTCAGCGCCCGCCGGAGGACGGAGAGTGGGCGGTTGCCTGCGGTGTCGACGATGAGATCGAATTGCCGGGCCCCGTCCGCGAAGTCGTCCTGCTTGTAGTCGATGACGTGGTCCGCGCCGATCGACCGGACCAGCTCGGTTTTCGCGGTGCTGCATACCCCGGTTACCTGTGCGCCGAACGCCTTGGCGAGCTGCACCGCGAACGCGCCGACGCCGCCGGCGGCACCGATGACGAGGACCTCCTGCCCGGCCTGGACCCTGCCGGCGTCCCGGAGCGCCTGGAGGGCGGTGACGGCGGAGATCGGGACGGCGGCGGCCTGCTCGAAACTGAGGTTTTTCGGCTTCAGCGCGAGCCGGGCCTCCTTCGCGCACGCATACTCGGCGAAAGATCCTTCGCAGGTGCCGTACACCTCATCCCCCGGCCGAAAGCCGACCACGTTCCGGCCGACAGATTCCACGCGGCCCGCCACGGCCCGGCCCCGGATGCGGGTCTTCGGTTTCGTCAGCCCGTAGCCGACGGCGCGGGTCAAGTACGGGAGACCTGTCATGAGGTGCCAGACGCCCTGGTCGACGCCGGCGGCCCGGACCGCAATCAGCACGTCGTCATCGCCCGGCACTGGAGTCTCGACCTCGCGCAGCTGGAGCACCTCGGTAGAACCGTAGGCATCCTGAACGATCGCTTTCATGGTGCTTCTCCTTCAAAGTCGCGGTGCTGAAGACGTCGTCAAGCAGAGCTTGGAGATCGAGGGCGATCCGACTGCGAGCTTAAGGGACGGCGAGTGGCGCCCGTCTTCGAGACTTCGTCAAAGTAAGGAAATCCTGACACGGTGTCAGAGTTTTCGCCACGGTTACGGCCAGAGTCCGACGCCGACGGCGGACGCCGCCTCTGCCGCTCCTCTGCCTTTGGCTCTGGCTCGGGCTCTGCCTTTGCCCCCGGCCCTGCCCCAGATGTTGCACAGTCTGAAATCAAAGACAGGAAACCCCCGTGAGTCTCATCACAGCACCGCCTGACATGGTCTGCTGGATGGCGATCCCCCTCCCAATGACGAGAAGGTATTCGCATGCAACAAGCCCAAACCGCCACGAAGGCGGCACCCGCAGCTGGCACCGGCGGCGCAGCCACCGCCGTCGGCGCCGCCGTCGATTCCGTTCTCAGCCGGGGACTGAACGTCCGCCATATCCGGTTCATGGCGCTGGGCTCGGCAATCGGCACGGGGCTGTTCTACGGTTCCGCCTCCGCCATCCAGAAGGCCGGACCTGCCGTTTTGTTGGCCTACATGATCGGCGGCGCCGCCGTCTTCATGGTGATGCGCGCCCTCGGTGAAATGGCCGTGCGGCATCCTGTGTCCGGGTCCTTCGGCCAGTACGCGAGCCGCTATCTGGGACCGCTGGCGGGATTCGTGACCGGCTGGACCTACGTCTTTGAAATGGCAATCGTGGCCATCGCGGATGTCACGGCCTTCAGCATCTACATGGGATTCTGGTTTCCGGGCGTGGAGCGCTGGGTGTGGATCCTGGCCATCATCTTCTTCCTGGCGGCCCTGAACCTGCTCAGCGTCAAGGTTTTCGGCGAGCTGGAGTTCTGGTTCTCCCTGATCAAGGTGGCGGCCATCATCGCCATGATCGCCGGCGGTGCGGCGATCATCGTGTTCGGCTTCCAGACCGGCGGCGCCACCGTCGCGCCCGGGCTTGGCAACCTTGTGGAGCACGGCGGACTGTTCCCCAACGGGTTCGAAGGGCTCCTCGCCTCCTTCGCCGTGGTGATGTTCGCGTTTGGCGGCGTGGAGACCCTCGGCATCACCGCCGGCGAGGCGGCCGACCCGAAAAAGGTGATTCCCAAAGCGGTCAACACCGTTCCCGTGCGAGTCCTGCTGTTCTACGTGCTCACGCTTGGTGTGCTGATGAGCCTGTTCCCGTGGGACGAAATTGGCAGCAACGGCAGCCCCTTCGTGCAGATCTTCAGCAGCCTGGGCGTTCCGGCCGCGCCCCACATCCTCAACGCCGTGGTCATCACGGCGGCACTCTCGGCCGTCAACAGCGACATCTTCGGCGCCGGTCGGATCCTCTTCGGCCTGGCCCGGCAAGGCCACGCCCCGGCGAGCTTCGGCAAAGTCTCCCGCCACGGGGTGCCGTGGATGACCGTGGTGATGATGACGGGGATCCTGCTGGTTGGCGTGGTGCTGAACGCCATGATCCCGGAGGACGTCTTTTTGCTGATCGCCTCGATCGCGACCTTCGCCACCGTATGGGTCTGGGCCATGATCCTGGCCTCCCACGTCGCCATGAAGCGCGAGATCGCCCGCCGCGGCCTGCCAGCGTCGGAGTTCCCGTCGCCGTGGTGGCCCGCCGCTTCCGTGCTGACGATCGTTTTCATGGCGCTGGTGATCGCGATTCTGGGCGCCTTCGAGGACACCCGGGTGGCGCTGTATGTGGGTGCCGTCTGGCTCGGCGTCCTGGTGGTTGCCTACCGGCTCTGGGTCCGCGGCCACGGGCGGGCGCGGGCCGAGCTTGCCGACGAAACGGTCCCGCTCCCGCAGGTTCCCGCCGGGCGGTAGCGGTGCCGCGCGCGGCCTCCCGCGAGCGGGCCTGCGGGGGTTAAGATCAGGCATGGTTCCCGCCGCCAACCTCCTGGCCTTTGCCCTCACCGCGTTCGTGCTCATCGCCATCCCTGGACCCAGCGTGCTGTTCGTGATCGGACGCACCCTGGCCCTGGGACGCAGGGGCGGCCTGTTGAGCGTCCTGGGGAATGCGGCCGGCGAGGTGGTGCAGATCGCCGCGGTGGCTCTGGGCATCGGCGTGGTGCTGGCCCAGTCGCTCCTGCTCTTCAGCGTGGTGAAGTTTGCCGGGGCCGCCTACCTTGTTTACCTCGGAATCCAGGCAATCCGGCACCGCGGCGGCGGACCGGGGACGGCGGCTTCCTCGAACCCGGCCTCCACCGGCCGCGTGCTCCGGGAGGGCTTCATTGTGGGCGCGACCAACCCCAAGTCGATTGTGTTCTTCCTGGCCGTGCTCCCGCAGTTTGTGGACTATTCCGCAGGCGCGATTCCCGTGCAGCTTGGCACATTGGGGGCCGTCTTCCTGCTGATTGCCCTCGTGTCGGACAGTACGTGGTCCCTCGCGGCGGGAACGGCACGGCACTGGTTTGCCCGCTCCCCCCGCCGGATCGCCGCGCTCAGCACTACCGGCGGGGTGATGATGATCGGGCTGGGCGGCACACTGGCCCTCGTGGGCAACTCCGCGGAGTTCCAGCCCGCTAAGTAGCCACTGAGTAGCAAGCACGCGCAACATGTCCGCGCCGGCGGCATCTGCGGCCGGTCGGCTACCTCGCGGGCCGGCCCGCTACCGCGCGGACCAGCCGCCGTCCATCGTGTAGCTGGCTCCCGTGACCATGCCGGCGTCGCTGGATGCCAGCCACGCCACCAGGGACGCCACTTCCTCGGGTTCCACGAGCCGCTTCACCGCTGATTCGGTCAGCATGATCTTGGCGAGGACCTCGGACTCCGGGATGCCATGTACTTTGGCCTGGTCCGCGATCTGCGCCTCCACGAGCGGCGTGCGGACGTAACCGGGGTTGACGCAGTTGGACGTGACGCCGTGCGCGCCGCCCTCGAGGGCGGTCACCTTGCTCAGGCCTTCCAGACCGTGTTTGGCGGCGACGTAGGCGCTCTTGAACGGCGAGGCCCGGAGCCCGTGAACGGACGACAGATTGATGATGCGGCCAAAGTTGTTGGCATACATGTGCGGCAGTGCCGCCCGGATCAGCAGGAACGGCGCCTCGAGCATCAGGGTGATGATGCGGCGGAAATCGGCCGGATCGAATTCCTCGATGGGGCTGATGCGCTGGATTCCGGCATTGTTGACCAGAATGTCGCAGTCCAGGCTGAGCGTCTGCAGGGCTTCAACGTCGAGCAGATTGACGGGCCACGCGGTTCCGCCCACCTCGTCGGCGAGCGTTGCGGCCGCAGACTCGTCCATATCAGCAATCACCACCTTGGCCCCGCGTGCGGCCAGGGCTCGGACGCTGGCGGCGCCGATCCCGCCGGCACCGCCGGTGACCAGGGCCTTGCGTCCGTTCAGGGTGTTTTCCATGTCTCAGCCTTCCAAATCAAGAATCCAATGAGGCGACCGACTCCCGAACTCGCCAGAGCCGGCCCCAACTCGAGCAACTCGAGCAACTCAAGCTGCTCAACAGCTCAACAGCTCAACAGCTCAACAGCTCAAGCCTCTCAGCGTGCAACTGCTACGGCCAGGCCTTCGCGTCGGCGTCGGCCCGGTCCACGTCCTCCAGTGCGATGCCCTTGGTTTCCCTCAGGCTCGGCACCGCCACGGTGGTGATGGCGCAGGCGAAGTGGATGATCCGCAGGGCTCATCTGGTTCTCCTCGGTGTCCACGGTGACACGCGCTGTGATGCACAGCACTGAAACGGCTCCATTGAGTATTGCCGCACATTCACGGCGATTCAATGGTCAAACCGGCACGCCGTGTGTGCAGAATTGCAGATATGAACGCCAATCCTGATGACCTGCTGATCCTGCTCGCCGTGTCCCGTTCGGGGAAATTTACGACGGCGGCCCAAACCCTCGGACTGAACCACACCACCGTCTCCCGGCGGATCGCGGCGCTGGAAAAGGCGCTGGGCGGCCGGCTGCTCTCCCGCGCGTCCGGCGGCTGGGAACTGACGGAACTCGGCGCCGAGGCCGTGCGGGTGGCCGAGCAGGTCGAAAATGCCGTGCGCTCCCTGCAGCAGCCCGGTCACACTCCGGACCCCATCACCGGCGTTGTCCGGATGACCGCCACAGACGGCTTCAGCGCCTACATCGCCGCGCCGGCCGTCGCCCGGCTCCGCCGCGACCATCCCGGGCTCAGCGTCGAGATCATCACCGTAACGCGCCGGGCGCTCCAGCAGCGTTCCGGCCTCGACATCGAAGTAGTGGTCGGCGAGCCGCAGGTGCACCGGGCGGAAGCCGCACAGCTTGGCGAGTACATGCTGGGAATGTATGCCTCCCGCAGCTACCTGGCCGAGTACGGGACCCCGGCCACCGTGGAGGAGCTGACGGCGCATCCGCTGGTGTATTTCGTCGATTCGATGCTGCAGGTGGACGATCTTGACGCCCCGCGGCGGCTGGTGCCTGCGATGCGGGACGGGCTGAGCTCCACCAATGTGTTTGTCCACGTGGAGGCCACCCGCGCCGGCGCCGGGATCGGGTTCCTGCCCTGCTTCGCGGCCGACCTGCACCCGGACCTCGTCCGCATCCTGCCGGAGGAATTCGCCGAGCTACTGCCCTACTGGATGGTGCTCCGGCCCGATTCAATGCGCCGGCCG
>JBKPJW010000388.1:0-1680 GCA_046730875.1 Actinomycetota bacterium
CCGCCCCCGTCCTGGACGGCTACACCTCCCGCGACTGCGCCCGGTGGGTCGAAGAGCCGCCCAAGAGCACCTACCGGTCGGACTTTGAGCGCGACCGTGCGAGGGTCCTGCACTCCTCGGCGCTGCGCCGGCTCGGCGCGAAGACCCAGGTGGTGGCGCCGGATACCGACGACTTCGTCCGGACCCGGCTCACCCACAGCCTCGAAGTTGCCCAGGTGGGCCGGGAATTGGGCCGCGCGCTCGGCTGCGACCCCGACGTCGTGGACACCGCGTGCCTCAGCCACGACCTCGGCCACCCGCCCTTCGGCCACAACGGCGAGGCCGCCCTCAACGAGGTGGCCCACGGCATCGGCGGCTTCGAAGGCAACGCGCAGACGCTGCGGCTGCTGACCCGGCTGGAGCCAAAGGTCCTGGCCGCCGACGGCCGGCCGGCAGGCCTGAACCTGACCCGGGCGAGCCTCGATGCCGCCGCCAAGTACCCCTGGTCGGCCGTGAACGCCCCGGTCATCCACGGGGAACGGACCAGCAAGTTCGGCGCCTACGAGGACGACCTCCCCATCTTCGACTGGATCCGCGACGGCGCCCCGGAACGCCGGTCCTGCCTCGAAGCTCAGGTCATGGACCTGGCAGACGATATCTCCTACTCGGTGCACGACGTCGAGGACGCGATCGTCGCAGGCCACTTCCAGCTGCGCTGGATGGACAACCCGGACCACCGCGCCCGCGTCGTCGGCTACGCCAAGCAGTGGTACCTGCCGCACAATGACCCCGCCGCGATCGACGCCGCATTGGCCCGGCTGGAGGCCACGGATGTCTGGGTGCGCGAGGCCGACGGCAGCCGCAAGGCCATGGCGGCGCTCAAAGACATGACCAGCCAGCTCATCGGCCGCTTCTGCCAGAGTGCGCTGGAGGCCACCCGTACGGTCTACGGCCCGGAAAACCTGACCCGCTACAACGCGGAGCTGATCGTCCCGGATGAGACCGTCATGGAAATCGCCGTGATGAAGGGCCTGGCCACCACCTTCGTGATGACCACCGAGCACCGGCAGCCCATCTACGAGCGCCAGCGCGAGGTCCTGCACGCCCTCGTCACCGCGCTCAGCGCCACCGGGGACCGCCACCTGGAGCCGATGTTCGCCGCCGACTGGCTCGACGCCGCGGACGACGCCGGACGGCTGCGCGTGGTCATCGACCAGGTCGCCTCGCTGACGGACGGCTCGGCGCTGGCCATGTACGAGCGCCTCGTGGGCAGCCTGCCGTCGCTGTGGTGACCGCTGCCATGGCCGGCCCGTCGGCGTCGTACCCGGGGACTAGGATGGCACTGTGGCCGGCCTGATCAAACGCGAAGACATCGACGAAGTACGCCAGCGCACCGACATCAAGGAAGTCATCGATGGCTACGTGACGCTCAAGGGAGCCGGGCTGGGGTCCTACAAGGGCCTGTGCCCCTTCCACGACGAGCGCTCACCCTCGTTCACGGTCCGCCCCCAGGTAGGCCGGTACCACTGCTTTGGCTGCGGCGAGGACGGCGACGTCATCTCCTTCGTGCAGAAGCTGGACCACACCTCCTTCCAGGAGGCGGTGGAAAAACTCGCGTCCCGGATCGGCTTCGAACTCCGTTACGAGGACGGCGGCTCGGGCCCCAACCGGGACGAGATCGGCCGGCGCCAGCGGCTACTG
>JBKPJW010000389.1:0-5179 GCA_046730875.1 Actinomycetota bacterium
AGCGAACGTCTTTGGCCGGGACGTGTCTGTCGCGGGCCGGCCGCTGAAGGTCAGGACGGCCGCCGACTGGCGCTATTACTATCTCTTCAGGAACCGGATCCTGCTCGCCCGCCAGTACGGGCGGCGCTTTCCGCTGTGGACACTCAAGGGCCTGCTGGCCGACTACCGACACCTGGCGATCGTCACGCTGCTGGCCCCCGGCCGCGGTATCCGCCTGGCCAATGCCTTCCGCGGTGTTGCTGACGGCGTGCGTGGCGTCTCGGGACGGCGCGCCCGGAAGTAGGGTCAGCCCGCGTTCTTGGCCCGCCGCATGACAGGGCGCTCGATGAGGAACCAGCTGGCCGCGGCCAGCGGGATCGTGCACAGCGTGGCCGCCACGGTGAACCACCCCACACCCCAGTGGTACGCCCCGAATACGGCCAGCAGCTGCTGGACGGGAAATGCGTAGATGTAGGCGCCGTAAGAGATGTCGTGCCGGCCCACAATGGCCGGCTGGGGCAGCCACGTGGAGATCCAGAGCAGACCGTAGGCAATGAAGGGGGCGGCGAGCTGGCCGCCGAACCCGTCCACGAAGAAGATCGACAGGCCGGCCAGCACAATCGAAGCCGGACCCGCCACTTTGTGGATGCCGATCTTGCTGCTGAGCACATGCACCACGGCCCCGCCGAGGAAGAACGGGACCAGCCGTGCGGCGAGTTCAAAATCCAGGTTCGACTGCACGTAGGGCTTAAGGACGCCGATATTGGCCCAGAGGACCACGCTGGCGATGAACGCGACAATTACCGGCCACGGGGTCTTGCGGACCAGCGGGATGAACCCCATCACGGCGACCAGCAGGTAGCACATGAACTCAAAGTAAAGCGTCCACAGTGAACCGTTCCACGCACCCGGATACGGCACGCCCGCCGGGGTGCCCGCAATGTCATAGCTGACAATCCGGAGGGACAGGTTCGCGAAGATCGAGTTTAAGGGTGTGGTGGCCGTCTGCAGGAAGCCGTGCAGCGAGCCGTGCTGGATCACATAGGCAATCGGCGCGAATACGAAGGCCATGACGATCAGGCAGACGATGAACGCCGGGAAGATGCGGGCGACGCGATGGACCAGGTACCTGCCGATCCCGCTGCCAAACCGGCTGGCGGTAATCAGGTAACCGCTGATGCCGAAGAATCCGGCCACCGCCCAGCCGCCAAGGTTTTCACCGCGGAAGCCCCAGCCGTTGCCTGCGCCGACGACGTGCCAGCTATGCGCCAGCAGGACCGAAAAGGCAAGAATCAGCCTGATGAGGTTCAAGCTGTTCTTCCGTGGATCCAGCCGACTCCCCACTGCCGGAGCCGGCTTTGCCTTGGGTGTCAGTACAGCTGAGCTCAATCCCGGTATCCTTCGTCACGTAGTCCAGACCCCCAATTCTACCTTGCACGGGCCCGGCCCACGCCGCCGCCGGCGCCCCCGACCCGTCACCGGGCGCGCCACGGACGTGGCCTGGTTTGCTGTGACAGCCTCCGGTGCGGGAGGATTGGGCCCATGCGTGGAATAATCCTGGCCGGCGGTACCGGCTCCCGGCTTCACCCGATCACCTTGGGCATCAGCAAGCAGCTCGTCCCTGTCTACGACAAGCCGATGATCTACTACCCGCTGTCCACCCTGATCCTCGCGGGCATCCGGGACATCCTGATCATCACCACGCCCCATGATGCGGAGCAGTTCCAGCGGCTCCTGGGCGACGGGTCCCAGTTCGGCGTCAACCTCACCTACGTCCAGCAGCCCTCCCCGGACGGCCTGGCCCAGGCGTTCGTGCTGGGTGCAGAGCACATCGGGAACGAAACCGTGGCACTGGTCCTCGGTGACAACATCTTCTACGGCCAGGGCATGGGCACGCAGCTGCGCCGGCACGCGGACATCGACGGCGGTGCCGTGTTCGGCTACTGGGTCCGGGATCCCAAGGCCTACGGCGTCGTGGAGTTCGACGATGAGGGCAGGGCACTCTCGCTGGAAGAGAAGCCAGAGAAGCCGCGCAGCCACTACGCCGTTCCGGGCCTCTACTTCTATGACAATGACGTCATCGACATCGCCAAGAACCTCAGGCCCTCGCCCCGCGGGGAACTGGAAATTACCGACGTCAACCGCACTTACCTGGAGCGGGGCAAACTCCAGGTGGAAATCCTCCCCCGCGGCACCGCATGGCTGGATACCGGAACCTTCGATGACCTCAGCGACGCCTCAAACTTCATCCGCACGGTGGAAAACCGCCAGGGCCTGAAGATCGGCGCCCCCGAGGAGATTTCCTGGCGGCTCGGCTTCCTGACCGACGACGAACTTCGCCAGCGCGCGGAACCCCTGGTCAAGAGCGGCTACGGATCCTACCTGCTGGGACTGCTGGACCAGACCATCTGACGTGCCCGCCCGACCTGACGTGCCCGCCCGCGGCGGGCCGGTTTCTGCCTGTGCCCGCATCACTCCGGAGCTGAGACGTTGAACTGGCTCCAGACGCTGCCGTACCTGCTGGGCGCAAGCGCTTTTGTGCTGCTGCCGGGCGCCCTGGTTTCGGTCAGCCTGGGGCTGAGGGGACTGTCCGCCGCGGCCCTGGCCGGGCCGGTCACGATTTCCATCGCGGCGGTACTGGCAGTGCTCCTGCCGTTCGCATCCCTCCCGTGGACGGCCGCCGCGGTCCTGGCCGGCGGCATCCTCCTCTCGGCCCTAATCTTCGGGATCCGGCGCCCCGGTATGTCCCGTCCCCGGAACCCGCGACGTCGGAATGTCATGAGCAGCGCAAGCAGCAGCCTGCACGGCGCCTCAGTCTCTGTGCCCCGCGCCGGTGCGCCCGCGCCCCTAAGCAGGGCCCGCCGCGCCCGGAGCGGCGTCTGGGTCGCCGCGGCGTTCTTCGCGGGAGCGGCAATGATCGTGGTGGAGCTCGCCCTGGCCTTCGGTTCGCCGGAGAACTTCTCCCAGACCTTTGACAACATCTTTCACCTGAACGGTGTGAAGTACGTTCTGGACACGGGCAACGCGTCCTCGCTGTGGATGTCCAAGATGACCAGCGGCGACGAGCCTCCCTATTTCTATCCCGCGGCCTGGCATGGACTGGTCGCGGCGTTCCTCCAGCTCACGGGCCTGCCGATTCCGGTGGCCGTGAACGTGTTCAACATCGCCGTGGCGGCGGTCGTGTGGCCCCTGGGCTGCATGATGCTGACGCGGACCGTGGCAGGCAACCGGCCCGTCGCCGTCGGCGCTGCCGGCATCCTGTCCGCACTGTTTGCGCCGTTCCCGTTGGTGCCGCTGGATTGGGGGGTGCTCTACCCGAACTTCCTGGCCATCAGCATGCTGCCGGCCGCCCTGGCCAGCCTGGCCCTCCTGTTCCGGGTGGCGCGCCACCTGGAGTGGCCGCCCGCACCCCGGTTTACGCTGCCGCTGCTGATCCTGCCGGGGCTGGCCCTGGCCCATCCGAACGGTTTCATGGCGCTCGTGGCCCTCTCGGTCCCGATCGTCCTGCAGTCCTACGCACGCTATGCCGACCGCGGCTACCGGACCAGGCACCGGACGGCCTGGGCCCTGGCCAGTGTCGGCGTCGGCGTCGGGGCCGTGGCCCTGTACACGCTGTGGACCAGTATCCGGCCGCCTGAAGACGCCGCGTTCTGGGAACCCGTGCAGACACCGCGGGGGGCAGTGTGGGACGTCATCGCGAACGCCGCCGTTGACCGCCCCGCTGCGCTCGGAGTCAGCGTCCTGATGCTGATCGGCCTCTTCCTGTGCTGGCGGCGCGGCGGCAGAACATGGATGATCGCAGGCTTTGTCATCACCGGCGTACTCTATGTCGTTGTCTCCGGAACCCTGAAGGGTGATGTGCGGAGTGCATTGACCGGGATCTGGTACAACGACGTCTACAGGGTCGCTGCGCTCCTGCCGCTGACGGCCCTGCCGTTTGCGGCCGTCGGCGTCGATTCCGTCGCCTTCTGGCTCCGCCACCGACTCGACCGCCTGGCAGAGCGGCGGTCGGCCGGGAAGGCGCCCGCCGGGACCGGCAACGGCAACAGGACTGCCTACCTGGTCCTCTGCGGCGCGCTCGCCCTGGCGGTCGCTGCCTCCCAGATCCCCTCGACGAGGGCTGCCATCAGCTCGGCCCGGAAGAACTACCTCGAGACGAACCACTCGCTGCTCATCACAGCGGACGAGCAAAAGATCATCGACCGGCTGGACGATATCGTTCCCCCGGACGCCGCCATCGCGGTGAACCCGTGGACGGGCGGGGCGCTGGCGTATGCCCTCACGGATCGCGAGACAACGGCCAAGCACATCCTCACGGCCAACACGGCTGCTGTCGAAACGCTCAACCGGGACCTCCGCAACGCCGACAGCGATCCGGCCGTCTGCGCCGCGTTGAAAGCGACGGGCGTCCGCTACGTCCTGGACTTTGGTTCCAACGAGGTCCACTTCGGCGACCATCCCTTCCCGGGATTTAAGGACCTGAACAACTCGCTGGCCGTCCGGCTCGTGCTGGCGGAAGGCGGCGCCCGGCTGTACGAAGTGACGGCCTGCGGGGAAAAATGAGTCTCTGGCCAACGAGCCGGCCACAGAATTCCTGCTAGCTGAGCCTGACTAGTTCAGCCAGTTTGCCTTTCAGGTCCGCCGGCTCGGCTGCGCCCGCCGGAAGAGCGAGGGTCACCCGGACCACGGACATACCGTCCACCGCCTCCAGGACGTATTCCGTGGTCCCGGTCAGCCGGTTGGCCGAGTACCACGCCTTGGCCCCCAGGTCCGGAACCGGCTCGGGAGACATCATCAGCCGGGGCAGCCCGAGCCCGTCCAGCGCCGCCTGGTCCGGCGCGGTGGTCCTCGCCACGAGCAGCGAATTCCCCAGTTCCGCGGCCTGCCCGGCCGCCACCGGAGCCAGGGGGAAGGTGCAGAGAACTTCCGCGACTCCGTCCTTGGCGGACGCCTGGACCTCGGCCGGCTGAACGTTCTCCGCCACGGGCCCCAGCACCCGGCGGATGTCCGCCGGGGCAGGCTGCCCGCAGTCGGTCCCCGGCGTTGGCACTACCGTGCGGCCGTCATGGGTCAACGGTTCGTTCCCGGGGGCGATGCTGGAAGTCCCTGTCGGCGTGGGGGCCGACGGCGCCGGCGTCGCCACCGCGGCCGACTGCGCGGGACCGGGCTCCGGGGCCGGGGTGCAGGCACCCAGGGCCAG
>JBKPJW010000390.1:0-5469 GCA_046730875.1 Actinomycetota bacterium
CTCGTGGGCTCGGAGATGTGTATAAGAGACAGGCCGCACAGTCCGAAGCACACGTAGGAGAGCGGCCGCAGCCAGGCCGGATTGCTTTCACTCAAGTCGCCGGCGATAGCGGTGAGGCGGACTCCCAAGGAGTAAAGGACCACGACAGTCACTGCCGCAAGGAGCGTTGCGCCCGCCACCTGAATCAGTTCCAGCCACTTCATTTACAGCCTGCCCTTCGGCTCGTCGTTGGCACTGCTGACGGACACAGCCTTCTTTTTCCTGCGGAAGTGCACGGCCTGGCC
The DNA here is from genome assembly GCA_046730875.1 of Actinomycetota bacterium. Lineage (GTDB taxonomy): Bacteria > Actinomycetota > Actinomycetes > Actinomycetales > Micrococcaceae > Arthrobacter. Next base: position 285 of record JBKPJW010000390.1, read on the forward strand.
GGCTTCCTCGACCTCGACGGCGTTGTGGTGCCCGACATGGGACTTCTTCGAGTGGAGGAACATGTAACTCACGGCAGCTGTACCGGCAACGGCGGCGATGACCACGCCCACGACTCCGGTCTGCACAAGCATTGCAGTCAGCGCGCCCACGATTCCGGCCGCAGGCAGCGTGAACAACCAGCCGATGGCAATCCGGCCGGCCGTTCCCCACCGGACGGTGGTTCCGCGGCGGCCCATGCCCGATCCGATGACAGAGCCGGAGGCCACCTGTGTGGTGGACAGGGCAAAACCGAGGTGCGATGAGGCCAGGATTGCTGAGGCGGTGCTGCTCTCGGCGGCGAATCCCTGGGCCGGCTTGACGTCGGTGAGCCCGGATCCCATGGTGCGGATGATCCGCCAGCCACCGGAGTACGTGCCGATCGCGATGGCGAAGGCACAGGAAGCGATCACCCAGAGCTGCGGCCCGGAGCCGGGGGGCTGGGTGCCGGCAGAGATCAGGACCAGGGTGATGATGCCCATGGTCTTCTGCGCGTCGTTGGTCCCGTGTGCGAGGGCAACGAGGCTGGAGGTGAAGACCTGTCCGGTCCGGAATCCGCCGCGCTTCTGCGTGAGCTTGCTGCCGGACTCCGGGTCATGCCGGGAGGTGAGCGCGTAGGCCAGCTTCGTGCACAGGTACGCCACGGTGCCGGCGATGATCGGGGCAAAAATCGCGGGAAGAATGACCTTCTGCAGAAGCGACTCGAAGTTGATGGCGTGGAGGCCGATGCCTGCGATCGCGGCACCGATGAGGCCGCCGAATAGCGCGTGGGAGGAACTCGACGGCAGGCCTTTGAGCCAGGTAATCATGTTCCAGAGGATGGCGCCCATCAGCCCGGCGAAAATGATGTCCGGGGTGATCTGGACTCCGTCCGAGCCTTCCTTGATGATGCCGCCGGAGACGGTCTTGGCGACTTCCGTGGAGAGGAAAGCTCCCACCAGGTTGAGCACCGCCGCCAGGGCCACCGCAGTTTTCGGCTTGATGGCACCGGTCGCGATGGGGGTAGCCATGGCGTTCGCGGTGTCATGAAATCCGTTCGTGAAGTCGAAGAACAGCGCCAGCGATATCACTAGCGCCACCATTACGGTGATTTCCACCTGTTGCCCAATCTGTAGTGTCCACGGTCAGTAGTTCCACTTCCCCGGTGCCGCATGGCCACACTGTTCATGCGGCGGCTATTCCGATGAACGCAGAGTGGTCACGAATGCAGCTTGAAACCTTATCGATGGTACGTGGGAAAGACGGCACGGCAAAACATGCCAGAAGTCCCTAAATACCGGGCACCTGTGACGCAGGCGGCATTCCCGGCGGCGGTGCGATGCGGGTCACGCCATTTCGGCGGGGCGGTTCGCCCCACCCGTGGGAACTCCGCCCCACCCGTGGGAGCTTCGCCCGGCCCATGGGAGCTTCGCCCGGCGCCGCTCAGGCCGAGCAGGGGTTTAGGCCGAGCCGCCGTTTAGGCTGAACGCCGGTCCGGCGCCGGACCGGCGTCGAGCATCGAAGCGATCCTGTCCTCGAGCGCTGCGAGCGTAGACTCCGGCAGCACGATGAGCCCGTCCAGTTCCCGGCGGGCACGTCTGTAGGCAGTCTGGCGTTCGGCGGGGGTCGCCGCCGCGTCGGAGGCGATCCTCAAGAGCTTCCGGGCCGTCTCAAGCCGCTGGCGTTCCGGGCCACTGAACTTGCTGTCCCTGATCCGTTTGGCTTCCCGTTCGGCGACGTCGAACGCCAGCTCAAAACCCGTCACGGCTGACCGGTATTCCGCAAGCCGTGCGGCAGTCCTGATGTTCCCGGGTGCGGCGGGGCGCAGGCCGTCGGCCTCACGCTTGGCCCGCAGGAAAGCCACTGTGAGGGGTTCCCGGACATCCGTCATGACCGGGTAGTCGATCAGCTTCCCCACGTCGAGTTCATAGTCCAGCCAGCGCCTGTTGACGGCGTCGTGCGCCTTCATGAGGCGCAGCACCTCGTCCTGGCTGGCCTGCTCCGCCTGCGCCGCCTGGTTCTTCAGCGTGTAAAGCTCCACGCGGCGGAGGTGCCGGCGCTCAGTGGCTTTGGACCAGGAGCGCGCCCATCCGCCCATCAGTCCGCTCAGCGGAAAGATGAGCCACCAGAAGTGTGCGACAAAATTGAAAAACGGGTCCACGGCATCATCCTCCCATCCGCTGGCGGCCGCGGAAAGCCCCTCCCGGGACGGGCTTTCCGCCTGTCGGGGCCACACCGGGACGGCGGATTCCCCCGCCGGGCGTCAGCCCTCGTGCTTGACCTTGTGCACTCGCGTGACGATCGTGGGGCACGGCACGTTCAGCAGGACAGCGTGCGCCGTGGAACCGAGCACGGTCCGCGAGAACCCGCCGCGTCCGCGACTTCCGATCACCAGCAGCTTGGCTTGGGCAGCGATATCCACGAGGGCCTTTACCGGTTCCGTGTTCGCCTCGAGGCGCTGGTGAACCACCAGGTCCGGGTACTTCTCGGCGAGGCCGGCCACTGATTCGGAAAGCACGATCCGGTCCTCTTCGACCATGCTCTCGGCCAGGCCGCTGGACGGCAGCCGTTTCTCGACCCACCGGGCCGGCTGCTTGAACGCCAGCACCACGGTGAGTTCCTCGCCGTCCAGGTCAGCCTCGGCTGCCGCGAAAGCGACGGCCTGCAGCGACTCCTCGGAACCGTCCACGCCGACCACCACGCCCCGTGCCCCTGCCGGCCGCTTCAGCGGAATGACGGCCACCGGGGATTCTGAGGCGGCGACCACCTGCAGGGCACGGTCCGTCATGGGCCCACCGTCCATCCAGCGTTTGTTATGCCCGCCGACCACCACAAGGGCGGCCTCCTTGGACACCTCCCGCAGTACCGAACCGCCGCTGCCGTGGCGAAGCTGGGTGTCCACGCTGACGTCCGGGGCAAGCTGCGTGGCGCTCACCTGCACGCTTTGAAGCAGTTCCATCCCCGATTCCCGGATCAGCTCGTGGTACTGGAATTCCGGAGACATCCAGCGGTCGTCCACCGCGTGGACGGCGATGACGGGAAGCTTGTGCCGGGCCGCCCGTTCCAGTGCCCAGGCCAGCGCGGCCTCGCTCCCCTCAGACCCGTTGACACCGACGACGATTGCTTTGCCCATCCTCAATCCTGCTCTCTTGGAATCCGCACCCGCTTAGAAGCCTGTGGGTTCTGTCTCCAGCTCCGGCTCCCGGGGCGGCCCCTCATGGTGTACCGGCCGCAGGGCAACGGTCTGTTCGAGCCAGATGACGGCATCGTAGCGCTCTCCCATCCGGGTCGGGACGTAGTTTCCGGCTTCCCGCTCCGGGCGGTATACGACGCCGATCGCCCGGTGCCCGAGCCAGGTCGAGAGCCACGGCCCCGTTCTGTCGTCGCCGAACTCCAGGACACATGGCACCCCGAGGGCCTGATGCAGGAAGTCCTCGTGGCTGCCCGGGCGCGCCTCGGGCACGGTGAGGATGCGCTCGGGACGGCCCCACCCGTCGGCGGCGATCACCGACCCGCGGTGAGCTGCGAAGCCGACCAGCAAAACCCCTTCCGCCGCGTGGCGTTCGCGCAGCAGCTGGCCGACGTTGACCAGGCCGTCCTGCGCCATGGCGGTCGCCCGCGCGTCACCGATGTGCGTGTTGTGCTCCCAGATCAGGCCCTTCGACTCCGGTCCGAGGTGCTTGCTGACCCGGTCGATGGTGTCCGCCATATGGTGGTCGCGGATGTTCCAGGACTGCCGGTCGCCGCGGACCATGATGCGGTAGTAGTGCTCTGCGTTGGCCGCGACCTCGGCGTTCTGGACGGCGTCGAAGGCATCCTCGTCATGGGGGCCCGGACTGAAGACCCGGTTCCTGACCTCTGTCAGGAGGGCCACGACGTCAGGCTCGCAGGACTGCGGCACCAGCCGCGTGCTCGCGGCGTACCCGTGCGGGTCCTCGTGATGGGGCAGGAAGCACTGCCAGGCCCGCATGGCCGCGGGCACGGCGTCGGGAACGTTGGACTCCAGCCAGCCGATGATCTCGCGCAGCGAGTCCCAGAGCGAGTAGACGTCCAGTCCGTAGAACCCGACCCGCTTGTCCAGGGGCCGCCCGGCGTTCCAGCCGCGAAGCCAGTCCAGGAACGCCGCGACTTCCTCGTTGGCCCACATCCAGGTCGGCCAGCGTTCGAAGCCTGCCAGCAGCGCGTGGACACCCTGGTCCTTCCCGTCCTGGCCACGAACCCATCGGTTGATGCGCCAGCAGTCTGGCCAGTCTCCTTCGACGCCGATCCAGTTGTAGCCCTCTTCCTCGATCAGACGCCTGCTGAGGGTGTCACGCCAGGTGTAAAACTCGTGGGTGCCATGGGACGCTTCGCCGATGGCCACAAAACGGCAGTCGGCAGCGCGGCGGACCAGCCCGCTCAGATCGCGATCGCTCTTCAGCGGTCGGGCAAGATCGTGGATCTCCTTCAGCACAGAGGTGCGGGTGACGGCGCCGGAGTTCATTGTGGGCCCTCGTTGCCAGCAGTCTCAGGATGCCTCGCCGCCTGGCCGGCTGCGGCCAAGTAGCGCGGAGCGTTTGCAGTGCCGGTGGCACCAAGGAACAACAGGTTCGGCTGCTGGTGCTTCATCTCGCTCCCATGACCTCTACATTGCGCGTGCCCCTGCATTGCGCGTGCCCCTACATTGTCCGGACCAGTGCACTGCGCGGTCCCGCCACATGTGAGTACCAGCGCGGCCCTGCGGCTCGCGGCGTACGCCCCAAGCTTCCGCCCAGCCCTGCCGAGCGCCAAGGGCCAAAAGTCACCTCCGGGATCCCGGACGCACGCGTGGCCGGCCGGTGGCGTTCCCGGCGCTCCGGCCCGGCCACTGGTGCGGTCAGGGCCCGGCCTCCTCACTTTCCGAGCCTTCGTGCTCGCCCTCATGTGAGTGGGTACCGCTGTCCCCCGACGACGGTTCGGGCGCCGGCGCCGGTTCGAGGGACATGTCCACTCCCTCGCCCGTTGCCGAGCGCGGAGCCAGCGCCACTTTCGCGGCGTCGACGCCGGCGCCCCGGGCCATGCCGGTCCGCACGGACTCCACCAGGGCGTCGCTGAGCAGCGGTCCCGTGTAGCTGACGGTCAAGGCTCCGCCGGCCAGGGATGTGCCGTAGTTGCCGAGCGCGTCCGAGAGGATGCCTTCCGCGGCGATGG
>JBKPJW010000391.1:0-4157 GCA_046730875.1 Actinomycetota bacterium
AGGGTCTGTGCGGCGGCGGCAGCCTCAGCGCTTGTCGTTGCACGGCGCATTGGGTCCTCCTTCGATTGGCCGTGGCGCTGTGCCGCCCGGCGCTCCTTGTCCAGCACGATTCTACGTCGGCGGGACGAACTCGTCACGGGAGGGCGTCGGCGGTGCTATCGCTGGTGCTGCACGCGTGCCGGAGCGCCCCCTTTGAGCGCGAGCACGGCCAGCCCCAGCATCTCGAGCCCAGTCCAGGCGAGCGTCCCGCCCCAAATCTCGGGGGAGAAGCTGAGCGCCCCATCGTGCAGCGCAACACCGGCGAAGTACGCCGCCCAGAACACGACGGCAGAGAGCGCCGACGCCGTCATGATCCTTCCGTGGCGGCCCGGGGCCGGGCGGACCACCGCCCACACCACTCCCACGAGCACGGAACCGACGAGGGCCACCGGCACGAGCCAGGCGTCCCGCATCCCGACCATAAGCTGCATCGCTACGGAGGGGACGAATGCCATGGCCGCGGGCACCGCAGGTTCAGGCGCCAGCGCAGCGACAGCAACAGGACGGGCACGAAGAGCACGACCGTGGAGACGAAGAACGATCCCAAGGCGACTATGATGCCCGACGACGTCGGAACCGTCACCGCGGGCTGGGCGGCCGGGCCGGCATACGTCTGGACGAGCCCGTGGCGCGCGAAGACGGCGAACTCCTGCAGGATGAACGCCGCAACCATGCCCGAAAGCATCGCGCTCACGAAGGCCGGCACCAGCCGTGGCCGTGACCGCTCTGGCGCCTGCCATGCGGCGGAAAACGGCGCGCTGAGGATCAGGAATGCGCCCGCAGCGAGTCCCAGATGGGACGGGCTGAACAGCGCCTTGAAGTTCTGCTCAATGCCGAACACCGAATGCCAGGCGAAGTCGGCCGCCCCGGAGACTAGGAAGAGGACGACGCCTGCAGCCGCGGGTCCGTAGCCGACCGGGATCGCATCCGTCCACCGCGCGGTGCGTGCCGGCGCCACGTCAGGGCGGCGAGCCAGAGGGCGCAGGCAGCAAAGCCCGAGTAGAGGACCGCGTGCCAGGGCGTGAAGAAGGTCTCAAGGTCGTGGAGGTTGTTGTGGGCCCAGCCGTCCACGTACGTCCCGGCGAGGAGCCAGACCCCGGCGGCGAGGGTGATGGTGTCTTCAGCGACCGTCGTGGGACGATGCACTGAGACCGGCGGAATGGCCACGACGTTAGCTGCTGCGGCGTCCATGGTAGGACTCGCCGCCTTTCGGGGCGAAAGACTAAGCGTCCCGGGTCACCGCACCACAATGCGGTGACCGGCATCCAGGCGTCGGGTCCAGCCGCGTGAGTCCAGATATTCAAGCAACGGAACCGCGACCCGTCGAGTGGTGCCGAGGGCTTGGCGTGCCTGGCTCGTGGTGAAGGGCTGTTCCAGACGGGACAGTTCGCGCATCGCAAAGGCCGGTGCCGTAGGCAGCAGCACCACCCCATCGCGCAACCGCAGCAGCCGCCCGGTGCGCTCGGCGGCAGCGAGCTCCCGGGCGCCCAGGCCCAGCGCGGCCAGCTCATCGGCTTCCGGGGCATGGAAGGCGTCTGAACTAAGCCTGCGCTCCAACTCCGCGACCGCCGGCCCGACGGCGCCAAGGTTGCCTTGGGTGCCTGGCAGCCGGACGTGGCCGCCCTCCTGTTCGAGACCTGCTTCGCGGATGATCGGGTCAAGAAGCCTCTCATCGGGCAGGTTGAGGACGTTCCGGGCCGCGCCCAGGGAAAGGCCCGGGGCGAGGGGATCGCGCTCATGCAGTTCACCGAGGGCCGTACGCAGCCGATGCTGCCACGCTTCGAAGACGGGAGCGTGCACCCACCAGTCGCCGAGAACCCGGACGCCGGGTGGCGCCGCCTCGTGCGCAGACAACAGCCCGAGCCGACGCAGGTGTTCTACCTGCACGGCGCCGCGGCCTGCCACTTCCCCAAGCACGTCTCCGGCGGCGTCCATGCCTGCGAGCCGCTCAGCCCAGTGGACGCCGTCCCCGCGCCGCCGCAAGGCCGGCGGATCGGCGTCGAGCACCTGCGCGCCGCCCAGCACCGAGCGGGTCCCGGGGTCCCGCAGCAGCAGACGGTCTCCGAGCACGAGCGGCAGGCGCCGGTCCAGGACAAGCCGGGCGTGGTCGGCACCGAAAGGGCGCAGCCGGGCCGGCACGGCGGCAGTGCCGGCATGCACCATGAGCTGCTCCGGTACGTCCGTATAGGCCACGCCGGTAGTGCGCTGGATGCCCAGGACGCCCGTGACAGGCCACGCGTCGGGAGTCAGCAGCGCGTCTCCCCGGCGGACGTCGGCGGCGGAAACATCGCGCAGGTTCAGCGCCACCCGGTTGACCGGCCCCAGAGAGGAGTATGACTCGTCGCGGCTTTGCAGGCCGCGGACCACAACGGACCGCGAACCGTCGTGGCCGAGCAGCTGCAGCCGGTCACCTTGAGCGAGCGTACCCGCTGCCAATGTTCCGGTCACTACGGTTCCGGCACCCTTGATGGTAAAGGAGCGGTCCACCCACAGGCGGAGCCGCCCTGTGGTGGCGGGGGCAGGCACTCCGGCCAGAACGCCGTCGAGCGTGGCTCGCAGTTCGGCCAGGCCGGTGCCCTCGATGGCAGACACAGCCACTGCGGGCGCATTCGCCAGGCCTGTCCCGGCCAGCTCTTTGCGGGTCCGGGCGAGCACTTCACCAACCTGCCCGGGCGCCGCCCGGTCGGACCGACTGATGACGACGACGCCGTACTCGATGCCCAGCGCAGCGACCGCGTCCCGGTGGTCGCTTGACTGCGCCTGCCAGCCTTCATCGGCAGCGACGACGAAGCAGACGACGGGAGCCGGTCCGATTCCTGCGAGCATGTTGCCGAGGAACCGTTCGTGGCCCGGTACGTCCACGAAGGCAACATCCTGCCCGGAGGGCAACGTGGTCCAGGCGTAACCCAGGTCAATGGTCAGCCCGCGGCGCCGCTCTTCCTCCCAGCGGTCCGGCTCCATGCCGGTAAGCGCGCGCACCAGCGTGCTTTTTCCGCAATCGACGTGTCCGGCGGTGGCAACGACGTGCACGGCTCAGCCCGCCCTGCCCGCATCCAAACCGTTGAGGGTTGCCAGTGCCTGGCGCACCGCGTCGAGTATCCGGTCATCGTCTTCTTCGGGCACGCAGCGCAGATCGAGCAGACAGGAACCGTCGTGGACGCGCGGGAGCACGGCCGGGTTGCCGGTACGCAAGGGGCCGGCGAGCGCTTCGGGGAGCCGGAGCGCCCACCCCTGCAGGGCGACACCGGGTGCTCCGCCGCCGCCGACCCGGCCGTCGTGCACGACGACCGGTACCCCGAGGGCCGCGGCGAGCCGGTCGGTACGGTTCCGCAACCACTCCGGGTTCGCGTGCAGGGCCCGGACAACCGGCGGTGCTTCGCCCGCGACCGTCGCCTCCAGCGCCGCGAGGGCAAGTTTGTCGGCCCGCACCGCTCGGGCGAGCGGGTGGCGTGCCAGCCGGGAGATGATCTCCGTCCGGCCGAGCAGCAAACCGGCCTGGGGTCCGCCCAACAGTTTGTCGCCGCTGGCGATGACGACGTCGGCCCCGCTGGCCAGCGCGGTGGCAGCGTCCGGTTCTTCGGGAAGGTGCGGATCCGGCGCCAACAGTCCACTCCCGAGATCGGCCACGAGGGCAACCCCGTGCGCCGCGGCCAGCGGGCTCAGTTCGTCCAATGAAACAGCGGAGGTGAATCCGTCCACCCGGAAGTTGCTCGGGTGGACCTTGAGTACGCAGCCTGTGGCCGGTCCGAGGGCGCCGGCGTAGTCCCGCAGGTGCGTCCGGTTGGTCGCGCCCACCTCGCGCAGCGTCGCGCCCGTTGATTCGATCAGGTCCGGCAGCCGGAAGCCGGCCCCGATTTCAACCAGTTCGCCGCGGCTCACCACCACCTCCCGGCTGGCGGCGAGGGCCGTAGTGGCCAGCACCAGCGCCGCAGCCCCGTTGTTGACCACCAGCGCGTCCTCGGCAGCGGGGCAGGCGGCGAGCAATGCAGCCCGGGCACCGGCGCCGCGGCGGGCGCGGCTGCCGGTTGCCAGGTCGAGCTCCACATCGACGTAGCCGCTGGCTATGACAAGTGCTTCAACCGCGGCCGCAGACAGCGGGGCGCGGCCGAGGTTGGTGT
>JBKPJW010000392.1:0-1233 GCA_046730875.1 Actinomycetota bacterium
GGGCATTCCTCTGGGTCGGCCCGCACCCAGGAAGATATGCCCATCGCTCCGTGCGGGCAGAGGACGTGAGACCCCAATCTCCTCGCCGCAGCAAAGATTGGGCATGTCCTCTGCCTCGCCCGCATCCGATGGACATGTCCATCACGCACCGCTAGGCCTGGATGTGTCCTCCCGGGCGGGCCCGCAACTGTGGGACATGTCCATCGCTCAGCGCGGGCAGAGAGCATGATGCCCAAGTGCCCTCTCGCCGCAGCAAAGAATGAGCATGTCCGACTGGTCCGCCCGCATCCGCTGAGCATGTCCATCGCCCGGTGCGGGGAGGGAGCGTGATGCCCACGTGCCCTCTCGCCGCAGCAAAGAATGAGCATGTCCCGCCGGGGTAAATGTTCACCCGGAACGAATTTCTGGCACTCGCCTTGACCGAGTGCTAACCATTTACATAGAGTCGTCATTAGCACTCTCCCTAGGAGGGTGCTAATACATGAAGCGGGTTCCGCCAGGCATGCTGCCGGCACCGCGACGACGGTCTGTGCGCCTTGGCATCACCGCTTCATAGTCCACGAATTTTCTGACGAAAAGGAGAGGTCCGAGTGTCGGTCTCTATTAAGCCTCTTGAGGATCGTATTGTTGTCCGCCCGCTCGAAGCCGAGCAGACCACGGCTTCCGGCCTGGTTATCCCGGACTCCGCACAGGAGAAGCCGCAGGAAGGCGAAGTTGTTGCAGTAGGCCCCGGCCGCTTTGATGACAACGGCAACCGCGTTCCCATCGACGTTGCCGTTGGCGACGTCGTCATTTACTCCAAGTACGGTGGAACCGAAGTCAAGACCGGCGGCACCGAGTACCTCGTGCTCTCCGCCCGCGACGTTCTGGCGATCGTCGTAAAGTAACTCTCTTGGACCCCGCGCAGCCGATCCCCACGCATTGTATGGATCAGTTGCGCGGGGTTCTGTCTTGAAAGGACAAAACCATGGCAAAGCAGCTTGCGTTTAACGACGCTGCTCGCCGGTCGCTTGAAGCCGGCATCGATAAGCTCGCCAACACCGTCAAGGTCACGCTGGGCCCGCGCGGCCGCAACGTCGTGCTGGACAAGAAGTGGGGCGCTCCCACGATCACCAACGACGGCGTCACGATCGCCCGTGAAGTCGAGCTGGACGACCCGTACGAGAACCTTGGCGCGCAGCTTGCCAAGGAGGTCGCCACCAAGACCAACGATGTTGCCGGTGACGGCACTAC
>JBKPJW010000393.1:0-4692 GCA_046730875.1 Actinomycetota bacterium
GCCCAGGATGGGTGTGCTGAGCCGCGGCAGGATGTTGGCCGTGGCGGCCTTCTCCGTCAGCCGGTAGTAATTGACCGGCCGGCCGTCCGCTGGATCCGTGCCGGTGGCATACGGCGCGAGGACAGGGGCCTGGACAAAGGCCGTCTGGAACGGTTTCGGCATCTCACTGGAACTGAGCCGGCTGACCGACTTGGCCTCCACCGAACCCGTGGGCCACATGGCACTACCTGCTCCGAGGACGCCAAGTCCCCCGATCAACAGAACCTGACGACGTGAAATGGACATGCCGTTCTCCTTTTGTCTTCGTTGACCAGACTTTGCAGCTTCCGGCTTGGAGATAACCTGAGACCAATTTCCAAACCTTGGGAGAAGCCTGAGGCCTCGCGTGCGGGTTAGCGGGCCGTCGCAAGACGCGACTCCAGCCGCGCTGTCACAGTGGTGCCTGCGCCCGGGGCGCTGAGGATCTCCAGTGCTCCGCCCGCTTCACGGATGGTGTCCCGGAGTATCCGCAGGCCCAGGTGGCCCTCGGCGGCCCCATGGGACCTGTCGAAGCCCTTGCCATTGTCCGAAATACTGATTTCCGAGCCGTGCTGGTCTGTCCGCAGCGAGAGCACGACGGTGGTTGCGCCGGAGTGCTTTGCACTGTTGGCGAGTGCCTCCCGGGCCACGCGGTAAAACAACGCGGACGAGCCCTCGCCGAGCGGGACACTCTCCGGGATCAGCAGATGCACGGCGAGACCGCGTTCCTGATGCGGTTCCGCGAGCCGTTCCAGAGACGTCCTGAGCCCGAGCTGTTCGAGGTCAGGCGGATACAGCTCCTGCGTCATGGCCCGCAGGGCACGAACGCTCCGCTGCAGTATTGTCCGGGCGCCGCCCAGCACCGGCCGTTGCTCCAACGGCCCGTGGAGCTCTTCTGATTCAAGGGCATAGCCCAGGCCGGAGAGGTCCTGGATCACTTCGTCATGGAGGTCCCGGGCGATCCTCCGACGTTCCAGGTCGGAGGCCTCAACAGCGCGCTTCAGCAAACGGTTCCGGATGGCCTGATGGTCCTGGATCCCGCGGGCCAGCCGTATGGCGGGGGGCAGCTGGGCAAGCTGCAGTGCCGCCAGGGCGAGCAGCAGAGGCGGGATCATGCTGTAGAGGACGGCCTGTTGCTCGTCCCGCACCGGGTCGTCGTCGTAATAGGCCTCAAAGATCAGTGGCGTCCCGTCCGTGGCTTCAGAGCTGACATAGACCTCCACCAGTTCCCCCGAAGCCACCTCGTACTCGTTCTCCAGTTCCTGCTGGCTTTCCAGGGAAGCCGTTCCGGGCCCCCCGGCCAAGAGGTCGCGGCCCCAGTCCGGCAGATCGAACTGTTGTCCCACGAGCGAGCGCATGTCCGAGTAGACGACCCGGCCCTTGCTGTCCCAAACCTTGATGCGCAGCACCGAGGTGTCGCTGCGCCATGGTTCCAGGGTCTTGTCCAGTGCGTCCAGAGCTGACGGGTCCCCGGCGAGCAGGGCCTGGTTCATCAGGGGCTTGATCGCAAGGTCCGCCACGCGTTGGGTAAATAGGAGTGCGTTGTCCAGAGCGTGCCGCTCGGCCTCGGCCCGGATCCAAAACGCGACGGGTGTCGCCACGATCAGCAGCCCAAGGAATCCCATCAGCAGGAATTTCGCCACAGCGACCCGGACCGGGAAGCGTTCAGCCCTGCCGGGAAACGCCTCGGGCTTCGAGCCATCCTCAGCTTCAGAAGGCCTGGACATCGGACTTCACCCGCAGGATGCCCCGGATGTCAGCCTCGGCCATGCCGTCATTGTGGGAGTGCGAGCCGAGTTTGGTAAGGATGGTCTTGACGTAGTCGCGGCAGGTATGAAGGGGAATGCCCAGGTTGTTGGCGACCACCCCCACCTCATGCCCCTCGGACATCAAACGCAGCACCTCCAGCTCTCGGGATGTCAAGGGTGGCTCTGGGGAAATCGAGGGGGTAGCGGAAAGCGGAGCTCCGATCTGCGCCACCAAGGAAGGATGCACCACCATGTTTCCTGCCCGCGCATGCCGGAGCGTGTCGAGCATCGTGGCCAACGAGCCGTCCTTGGGGAGGAATCCGCATATTCCTACCCCCGCCGCCTGCCGTAGGACATCCTGCGACGGATCGCCGGTCAACATGATGATCCGGATATCCGGATTGTGTTCCAGAATGCGGGTCGCCGCCGACAGCCCGTCACCGTCCGGCAAGTGATAGTCCATAACAACCACATCCGGTACCAGTTCGCGGCACAGCTGCACACCGCTCTCCACCGAAGCCGCCGAGCCAACGCTGAGGAGGTCCGGCTCCCGATCCAGCGCGCCCGTCAGCAGTTCCGCGAACGTCCTGTGGTCATCGATGGTCAGGATCCGCAGGGTAGCCCGGGTTCCGGCTTCGCCGCCCGGGACGCCGGAGGCGGATGCCGACCCCACAGAAGCTGCCGCTGCCGCCGTCGCACCGGGCGGTGCGGCAGACCCGCCGGTCAGCCGCAGGAGGCGGGCGTGTGCGGCGCGCAGGGTCTCGCCCGGGGTGCACCCCATCTCCCGGTGCAGCGTGCGCCTGCATTGCTCAAATTCCCTCAGCGCTTCGAGCGGCTGCTCGGATTCCTCCAGCCCCAGGACGAGGGACCGCCAGGCGCTCTCATTTAGCAGATCGCCGGCTAAGGCCTCCCTCGCCCAGTGGACCGCACGCTCGGGCTGATGCAGCGACAGCGCCAATTCGGCCGCCTGCGCCCGGGCCCTGCAGACCCGGTGCTCATGGTTGCCCCGCTCCTCCTCGGCCCAGGGTGCTGTCAGCTCGTCTCCTAGCAAGGGCGCGGTTGCCAGGCCCAGAGCTTCCTGCAGGAGCTCCAGGGCCTCGACGGGCTCGCATCTCGAGGCCCGGCGCAGCAGGTCATTAAAGCGGCTGACATCAAGGTCCACCAGGGCAGGATCCATCACATAGCCGCCTGTGACGGTCCGCAGCGGGCCCGACTTGCCCTGGCCGGGCTGCAAATGGCGCCGAAGGACGCTGACGTAGCTTTCCAGCGTCGGCAACGCCTCTGCAGGTGGCCGCCCGCCCCACAGCACGTCGATGAGGCGGTCCTTTGATACGGGGGTGCCGAGATTGAGCAAGAGAATCTCAAGGATCTGCCGGGGTTTCGGACCGCCCAGTTCACCGGCTTCCAGGACTTCCCCACCACGGCGGATTCGCAGTGGACCGAGGATGCGGACCTCGAGGAGGCACGGGGGCAGCACGTCCCCCTCCGTGGTTGAGGGGCCGGCACTCGCATGTGTCGTGGTGGGGAGCATCTGAGACCTGCAATTCGGACGGGATTGGTGCTCCCAAGTTTTTCCATCCGGCCATCCCTCGACACGAGTATCCGGTACTCGATTTCGGGGCGGTCCCGGCGATCTACGGCAGGTAGTCAGTCCCGGTGGTGTGCCGCCCCGAGAGACAGCCCGGGCCCGCCCGGCAGCTCCAGCGTCAGATCGATGGCGCGGTCCGGAAGCTCGAACACGAGCGTGGCGTTGATGCTTTGCCCCTGGGGGACGTCCGCGGGGCCGGGAGAAGCCCAGAGCGCTTTCCACGTCCCGGTTCCGAGGCCTGACACGGAGTAATCAGCGGGATCATAGGCGAGACCGCCTTTTTCCAGCGCTGTCAGCTCCACGAGCAGGCGCACCCGGTGAAGTCCGTCGGCGGGCGGATCGGCGAGCGCGGCTGAGGCAGCGGCTGGCATCCCGGCGTCGGTCTCGGCCGGCACCACGCCGTTAAGGCGCGCCAGTCCCCCGGTGACCCGGGCTGAGGCGCCCAGCGGAGCGGGAGGTTGCAGCGGCGCAGCCATGACGACGCTGGCGACGAGGGCCGCAACCAGGCCTAACAGGATTGCCGGAACGAGGATTTTCGCGCGCAACAGCGTGGATGACGTTTCCATGTGAGCTAGCTTCCCCGGAGCGCCCTAGGGAAACCCTTGGAAAATCGTCTGGCCGGGCACCGGGCGCGATTGCGGGGACTCCTGACCACAGGCTTGTTACAAGTCCCTGTTCCTACCGTGGCGATCACAAGTGCGCCAGCCGGCGCACCCTGTTCCCCCGCCAGGGTGGTCGGGCGAGAAAAGCACAGGATGGATATCGTGATGAAACGAATACTTGAGTTTCCACTGACAATTGTTGCCGTGGTCGGCCGGGCGGGCCGGACAGTGAGGGTTGAGTCTCCCCTGGGCGGCACCACAACCGGCTTGGCTGTCCGTGGCCAGTAACCATTCTGCCGCCGGAACCCGGGGACCGGCCGCCCGGCCGCCCGGCCTCCGGGACCCCGGCCAGCAGTCCGTTCACGCCGACGCATCCCGTGGGGCGCCGCAGGCACAGGCACCCGGGACCGCGCCGGATGCCTCAGCAGGAACGTCGCTGCGGCTGCAGGTCCTCGAAATCATCGACAGCCTCCTCAACAGCACAGGCCCGGAACTGGAAGAGCTCCGAGTCCGTCTGAGGGGGCATGTCAAAGACCATCCCTGGGATCCGGAAACCGCCCTGCTGAAATATCTTTGGGACCGGGAACAGCAGCTTACGGCCCCACAGGTTGTGGGGCAGAAACAGGGGCTGCCCCGGTCCGGCGGTCCTTCCGGTCCGGATCAGGTCAGCTGCTGATGAGCTGCCCGATCAGGTTGTCCGCGCAGGGCCGCCAAGAGTCTTTGACCGGCGTAGGAT